>JAQTRJ010000235.1 GCA_028711875.1 bacterium
AAGCGGCCTGAGTATCGAAAGACGGAAATCACGTTTATGGCCAAGACCTGTCTGATCGCCAAGCAGCAACGCAAACCGAAGTATTCGGTGCGGGCTTATCATCGTTGTCGCCGTTGCGGCCGCCCGCGGGCTTATCTTCGCAAGTTCGGTTTGTGCCGCATCTGTTTTCGCGAACTGGCTCTCTCCGGGGAAATCCCCGGCGTGGTGAAAGCCAGCTGGTAGTGTTCGTATTTGTCATCTACGGAAAATCGAATTATGCCGACCACGGATCCCATTGCTGATTTCTTGACTCGCGTGCGCAACGCGCTGAAGACCCGTCAGCCGCGGGTGGATATCCCCTACTCGAAAAACAAGGCTGAGCTGGCGCGGGCGCTCATGGAGTCTCACTACATCCATGATTTCGTTCAGGTGGATGATGGCCCTCAGGGATACCTTCGTCTTTATCTGAAGTATGCGAGCGGCGGCGAGCCGGTGATTCAGGGGTTGCGGAGGATTTCGCGTCCCGGCTTGCGGCGCTACGTGGGGCAGCGGGATATTCCGCGGGTATTGAACGGATTGGGAACCGCCATTTTGTCCACGTCGCACGGAGTGATGACGGGCAACGAAGCCAAGCGGCAGGGACTGGGCGGCGAGGTGGTTTGTCACATTTGGTAGCTGCGGCGTCGCGGGGATTTCCCCGGCGCTGAGCTTCGAGGAGTTTGCAACGTGTCACGTGTCGGTCGCGCTCCCATTCCGATTCCCAAGGGAGTCGAAGTCACCATCGCGGATCACGCCGTAACGGTCAAGGGACCGCTGGGCGTGCTATCGCGTCCGTTCCATCGCGATATCGAGGTCGAGGTCCGGGACGGCGTCGTGGTTGTCACCCGTCCTTCCGACGAGAAATCCCATCGTGCTTTGCACGGATTGACCCGCGCGCTCATCGCCAATATGGTGAAGGGCGTGATCTCGGGATTCAAGAAAGAGCTCGAAATCGTGGGTATCGGCTACCGCGTGGAATCCAAGCCGCACGGCGTGCTCTTGAACGTGGGCTTCACCCACGGAATTCTGGTTCCCGCCCCTCCGGGAATCAAGCTTGAGGTTCCGAAGCCCACTTCCATCGTGGTGTCGGGCATTGATGCGGAACTGGTGGGTCACGTGGCCGCGGAAATCCGCGCCGTTCGCAAGCCGGAACCGTATAAGGGAAAAGGGATTCGATACGCCAACGAGGTGGTTCGCACCAAGGCCGGCAAGACGGCCAAGTAACGACGTCCATCGCAGGAAGAGGTCGAGTAACAGGTTATGGCCGCAGCATCCGAACTGAAACTGAAACGGCGTATTCGCCGCAAGAAGCATATCCGCAAGATCGTGCGGGGAACCGCCGAGCGTCCGCGGATGGTCGTGTTCCGCTCGCTGAAGCAGATTTACGTGCAGCTGGTGGACGACGTGAGCGGCCGCACTCTGGCCGGCATCTCGTCGCTGTCTCCCGACGTGCGGGAACAAGTGGCGGGAAAGAAGCCGATCGCGGTCGGTAAGCTGGTGGGCGAAGCGTGCGCGAAGAAAGCGCTCGAGCGGAATATCGCGCAGGTCGTCTTCGACCGCAACGGATTTCCTTATCATGGTCGGGTCAAGGCGGTCGCCGATGGCGCCCGTAAAGGTGGACTTCAACTGTAGTCAGGCACATGAAAGATCAGTCGGATAGACCCGCGCGTCGGCGCGATCGTGAAATGGCCAGCGAACTTGGCGGCGAAGTGTTGATCGAGAAGGTGGTCAACATCAACCGCGTTGCGAAAGTGGTCAAGGGCGGCCGAAATTTCTCGTTCAATGCGGTCGTGGTTACGGGTGACGGACGCGGACGGGCTGGCTTTGGTATGGGCAAGGCCAACGAAGTGGTGGATGCGATCGCCAAGGCCACACAACAGGCCAAGCGTTCCATGAAGCGCTATCCCGTGATCGGGACGACGCTGCCCCACGTGGTGAACGGCAAATTCGGTGCGGGCAAGGTGTTCCTGCGTCCCGCGTCACCGGGAACGGGCGTGATCGCGGGCGGCAGCGTGCGCATCATCATGGAATGTTTGGGAGTGCGCGATGTCTTGACGAAGGTCATGGGCACGAACAATCCCCACAATGTGGTCAAGGCCGTGTTTTCCGCGCTGGATTCCATGCATGACGCTCGGATGATCGCGCAGAAGCGCGGGATTTCGCTGCGGGAAGTGTTCGCCGACTAATTCCGAGAAACTCGCCAAGCGGCATTATGGAAAAGAAATTAAAAATCACGCTGACGCGCAGCACCGCCCGGCGTCCGTGGGTGCAGAAACAAACGGTGCAGGCGCTGGGGCTTCATCGTCTTCACGAAACCCGCGTGCTTCCCGACAATCCCGCCACGCGCGGCATGGTGCGGCGGGTGGCGCATCTGGTGGACTGCGTGGAGGTTCAGGAGTAATCATGGCGTTGAATCGTCTCACCCCGGCTCCCGGTTCCACTCACACAAAGAAGCGGGTCGGGCGAGGCTCGAGCAGCGGCAGCGGCGGCAGCGCCGGTCGCGGCGAGAAGGGCTATTTGTCGCGCAGCGGTTCGGTGAAAAAGCGCGGCTTCGAAGGCGGGCAGAAGCCCGTCCATCTGCGTCTGCCCAAGCGGGGATTCAAAAACATTTGGGCGGAGGAGATTCAGGTTCTCAATGTCCGCGATCTGTCCCGCCTGCCGGAAGGCAGCGTGGTCGAACCGGAAAGCTTGAAACTGGCCGGTTTGATCCGCAAGGTGGGCGTGCCCGTCAAGATTCTGGGCGAGGGTACGGTCGAGCGGGCCTTCGAAATTCGTTCCTGTAAATTGTCGGCCACAGCCGAAAAGAAAATCACCGAGGCGGGCGGTAAGGTAGTCGCATCCTGATGTTCGACCGTTTCACCAACGTCTTCAAGATTCCCGAACTCCGGGACCGCATTCTCTTCACGCTGCTGATTTTCCTCGTGTATCGCATCGGCGGACACGTGCCGGTGGCGGGAATCAATGCGGGAGCGCTGGCCGAGTTCTTTCAGCAGAATCAGAACACCCTCTTCGGACTCTACGATATGTTCGTGGGAGGGGCGTTCCAGCGGGCCACGGTCTTCGCGCTGGGCATCATGCCCTATATTTCCGCGTCCATTATTTTCCAGCTCATGGGAACGGTGGTGCCGTATTTCCAGAAGCTGCAAAAGGAGGGCGAGGAAGGGCGGAAGAAGATCACCCAGCTCACCCGCTATGGCACGGTGATTATCGCCGCGCTGCAGGCGGGCGGTGCGTCGGTGTTCCTCGAGCGGTTGATCGCGTCGTCGGGCACACCGGTCGTTCCGCATCCGGGCTTTGGGTTCCGCTTTCTGACCATGCTCACTCTGGCCGCAGGAACCACGCTGATCATGTGGCTCGGCGAGCAGATCACCGAGCGCGGAATCGGCAACGGCATCTCGCTGCTGATTTTCATCGGCATCGTGGACCGGCTGCCCTATGCCATCTTTGAAGAAGTGCAGATGGTGCAGGCCGGCAACCGCCACATCATGGTTGACGTGCTGTTCCTCGGCATGTTGTTCCTGATTACGATGGCGGTGGTGGCGCTGACCCAGGGGACGAGGAAGATTCCCGTCCAATACGCGAAACGGGTCGTCGGCCGGAAGACCTACGGCGGACAGAGCACTCACATCCCGCTGCGTGTGAATTCGGCGGGCGTGATGCCGATCATCTTCGCGCAGTCCATTATGTTCGTGCCGTCGTCGGTGGCGACCTTCCTTCCCGAAGGGGGATTCCACGATGCACTGGTGAATCTGTTCGCCATGCAGAGCGCGGCTTATCTGGTCATGGAATTCATTCTCATTGTCTTCTTCACGTATTTCTATACCGCGATCGTGCTGAATCCGGTGGACCTCGCGGACAACATGAAGAAGAACGGGGGATTCATTCCCGGAATCCGTCCGGGAAAGCAGACGTCCGATTTCATTGACTCCATTTTATCTCGGGTGACGCTGCCCGGCGCGATCGCGCTGGCGCTCATTGCGGTGATTCCTTCGATCATCGTTTCGCAACTCAACGTCTCGTACAACGTGGCGTCCTTCTTCGGCGGAACGACCATCCTGATTATCGTTGGCGTAGTTCTCGACACGCTGCAGCAGGTGGAATCGCATTTGGTGATGCGGCACTACGAGGGACTGATGAAATCGGGCCGCATTCGCGGACGCC
>JAQTRJ010000236.1 GCA_028711875.1 bacterium
GGTTCGTGGACTCGCACACTGTGCTCGAGCTCGCCGCTGTGCACGCCGCGCCCGATCCGCGCGTTCCCGTCATCGTCTACGGCCTCGACGATTTGTCCGTTCCCGAGCGGCGTTTTCTCGAGCGCGTGATTCGCGATCGTCCCGGCGCTTTCTATCTTCCCTATTGCGCGACGCCCGCGTTTCAATGGACGCAGCCGCTCCGCGACGATCTTCTTGCGCTTGGTTTCCGCGAACAGCCGCTCGCCCCGCTCGCTGCTTCCAACGCCTTGACCCGCCTGCAGCAGTCGCTCTTCGACGATTCCTCATCCCATTCCGCCGATGTGCGCGATGACGACGACAGTCTGCTGATTCTGTCCGCTCCCGACCGTCCCTCCGAAACGGAGGATATCGTTCGCGAGATCGTTCATTCGCCGCTTGCGTCCCGGTTTCCCGCCGGCCGCGTGGCCATTCTGCTGCGCGAAACGGAACCGTACGCGCCGCTGCTGCGCGACGAACTCGCGCGCGCGGGTCTCCGTGGCTTCATCGAACGCACGCTGACCGACACCGACGCCGGCCGCGCGCTCGCGCTGCTGCTGCCATTGCTCGATGAGGAGTTTCGCCGCGCTGAGGTGATGGAATTTCTTCTCGGTGCGCCGGTGCGTTTTCACGAGTCGCCGGGCGGCAGCGAGAGTCTCGTTCCCGCTGCCGAGTGGAATCACTTCAGTCTGTTGGCAGGGATCGTAGCGGGCGAAGCGGCTTGGGAAGACGGACTGCGCCGCCTGCACCATCAACTGTCCGCGCACAGCCGTCACCGCGACGACGATGACGCACCCGCAGATACGGCGCGGCTCGCGTCTCTGATCGCCATGCGCGCGTTTCTCACGGATTTTTTCGCGCGCATCCGGCAGCTCAATTCCGCCGTTCGGTGGTCAGACCGCGCCGCCGCGTTGACGGAATTATTCGCCGATCTGATCGGCGAGGTTGACGGCTTCGCCGAAGTCCGCGAGCGGCTGCGACGCACCGACGCGCTGGATGCGCTGGCGATTCCGCCCACCGCACCGCAATTCGCCGCCGCGCTGCGCGCGATCCTGAGTTCACCGGCTGCTCGCGAGGGGCGATTTCAAATTCACGATCCGGCCGTGGTTACCTACACCGAGGCGCTGGGCGCGCGCTTCGATGAAATTGTTTTGCCGGGCGTCGTCGAAAAAGAGATTCCCCGCCCGCCTTCGTCCGATCCGCTGCTTTTAAACGACGAGCGGCAGGCGCTGACGGAGCTCGGACTTCTCGCGCTTCCTGAACGCGATCGTCAGCGCGAGCGCGAACGGTTTCTCTTCACGACAACGCTGTCATCGGCGAATCGCCGCGCGCTGCTCTCGTTTCCCCGCCGCGAGGCGGACAAGGGGCGCGAGCGTCTGCCGTCGTCGTATCTGCTGGACGTCGCGCACCGTCTCACCGGCCGCCGCATTTCCTACACCGAGATCGAGCGCCTGATCCGCACGGCTCGCTTCGCCCGGCGCGTGCCCGCGGGGCCGTTGCAGTTCAGTGATGCGGAGCGCGCTGTGACCGATTTTCGCTACGACGTCGCCCGCATTGCCGAGGCGCTGCACAATTCCGCCGCAGAACCCATTGCCGATCTTGCCGCCGATCACCCGCTGTTTGCCCGCGCGGTCGAGGCTGAGCAGCAACGCTTCCGCCGACGCGACTTCTCGCGCTTTGATGGCGTCGTGGAAAACGAACCGCTGCGCCGCCGTCTTACCGGGCTTGCCGCGGGCGCGGGCGCTCCCGTTTCGGCTACGCGTTTCGAGACCTATGCTCACTGTCCTTTTCAGTATTTCGTTCGTCACATGCTGGGACTGGAGGAGATCGAGGAGCCGTCGGCGATCCGCGGGCTTCGCCGCCGCGAGCGCGGCCTGCTCATTCACGAGATCCTCGAACGCTTCTTCCGCACGGAACGCGACGCCGCGCGCCTGCCTCTGGACGACGATGCCGAAAATCGCATACGCGCTCTGGCCGCGCAGGTTTTCCGCCGCTATTCAGAGGACGATGTATTCGGTCTGCCGCTGCTATGGAAGATCGCGCAGGACGAGATGATCGCTGAGCTTACGGAGTTCGTGCGGTGCGAGCGGGCGGAATTCACGCGGTTCATTCCCGCTCACTTTGAAGTCGCCTATGGAATGGCCGGCGGCACGCCGCCCTCCAGCGAGGAACCGCTGCGGATCACACTCGGAAACGGCCGCGATGTCTATTTTCACGGGAGAATTGACCGTATTGACGTGGACCCCGACGGCCCGGCGCGCGTCGTGGATTACAAAACCGGAAAGCCGATGCCGAAACTCGCGGATGGGCGACTTTGCGGCGGCCGCGCGCTGCAGCTCCCTGTCTACCGGTTGGCCGCCGAAGCGCTGCTGCACAGCGAGGTCGCGGTCGCTGAGTATCGCTATGTGTCATCCGCGGAAGCGACGCGGCGCATTGGCTATTCCGATGACGATTGGCAAACGGCGAAACAATCGTTTCTGTTCGCCGTCGCCACGATTCACGAGGGAATATCGCTCGGTCGCTTCTATCCCTATCCGGATGCGCAGAAATGCTCGGCATGCTTCGCGCGAGCGGCGTGCGGCGCCGGGCGCGAGACGCACAAATGGCGCGAGCGATCAGCCGACACGGAATCATTTCTGGTTATGGCGGAGCAGATTCCATGAGTCGCGAATTCACGTGGCCCGCGGTGGACGCCGCCGATCGCGAGAAGGCCTGCTGCGATCTCTCCACCTGCTATCTCGTCGAAGCGGCCGCCGGCACCGGCAAGACCACACTGCTCGTCGCGCGCATTGTGCAGATTATTGAGACCACACTCACCCGTTTGCCGCGCGTCGTCGCCATCACGTTCACCGAAAAAGCCGCCGGAGAACTCAAATTCAAGCTGAAAGAGACTCTGGAAGAGCGCGCCGCAGGCGACGGCGAGGCGGCCGAACGCTGCCGCCTCGCGCTGCAGGACCTCGACTCCAGGCCGGTGGGTACGATCCACGCGTTCTGTCGCGAACTGCTGGCCGCCCGTCCCGTAGAGGCCGGCGTGGAACCCGGCTTTTCCGTGCTCGACAATTCGACCTCGCAGGGAGCGAATTCCGACATCTTCGAGCAATGGCTGTCGGAAGAGCTGCGCGGCGAATGCCCGGCGGCCGCGCCGCTGCTGCGCTGGGGAATGCCGGTCGAGAACGCCGTGGCCGATGCATCTCTGCGCTCCCTATTTTTAGAGCTGCTCCGCCATCGCGACGATCTCGATGCGCTCAGCGTTCCCTGTCGCTCGCGGCAGGCGCTTCTTGATCTTGCCTCCGAACTCCGCGCGGAGATTCGCGAGGCCGCCGGACTTCTCTCGGCTTGCAGCAATCCGGAGGATAAATGCGCCCGCGAGATTCGCACGGCGCTGGCGTGGTCTGATGAACTGAGCGAAAAGTCGCTACCACTGTTGTTCGATGCCGCGCGGCGCGCGCCCAAGCTTAAGTCCACCCTCGGCCAGAAGGCATCCTGGAATCCGCCCGATACGCTCCTTCGCGCCCGCGCTTTCACGGCCGAGTTTTCTCCGAGTGTTCAACGGCTTGAGCAAGCGATCTTCAGCCATTTCGCCGCGCAGCTGCTCGCGTGGATACGCAGCGGCATACGGCGCGGCGAAGCCGTTCGCCGCGAGCGGGCACAGCTTGACTTTGACGACTTGCTGATCTGCGCCCGCAACATGCTGCACGGCAACCGCGCGGCGCGCGACTATTTCCGGCGGCGTTTCGATTATATTCTGGTGGATGAATTTCAGGATACCGATCCGCTGCAGACCGAGATCGTGTTTTTTCTCAGCGAACGCGAAAATCGTTTTGCCTCCTCGTGGGAGGAGGTGGAACTCGACACCGGCAAGCTTTTCATCGTCGGCGATCCCAAGCAGTCCATCTACCGCTTTCGCCGCGCCGATCTCGATCTCTACGGCCGTGTCCGCGAGAAAATCGCGCGCGACGGCGGTCTGCTGACTATTCGCGCGAACTTCCGCAGCGAAAGCGCGCTGATTGCCGAAGTGAACGCGCTCTTTGGCGAGCGAATGCGCGGCCACGACACGCGCTGCGAGCCGAACTACGTGGCCATGGAACCTTATCGCCCAGCGGAAAGCGACGGTCCGTGCGTCAAGGTGCT
>JAQTRJ010000009.1 GCA_028711875.1 bacterium
GATCAAAGAGCCGATCCACCTGAAGGATTTCCGGTTCTCGAGCGGCGATCTGCGCGCGGCGGGACACGAAATCGCGGCCTGGATTACACGGGTGGTGACGGGCGAAGAGGGCGCATTCACCTCGCAGATCGCGTTCGTGGTCAAGACCGGCGACAGCAAAAATTTGTGGGTGATGGATTGGGACGGCTCCAATCCGCACAGTCTCACGCAGGATCGCACGCTGAACATGTCGCCGACGTGGTCACCCGACGGCAGCGCGCTCTATTTCACGTCGTTCCGCGACGGCAACGCCGACATCTTTCGCTACGAGCTGAGCACCGGCCAGATTCGCTCTTGTATCGCCTCGCCGCGTGTGGACAGCGCGCCGTGCGTCTCGCCGGACGGGCAATGGATCGTCTACAGCTCGTCGGCGGACGGGAATTCCGAGATTTATCGCATCCGTCCTGACGGCAGCAGCCGCACGCAGCTAACCATCAGTTGGGGCGTGGACACGTCGCCGTCGTGGTCGCCGACCGGGCGTGAACTGGTATTCACCTCGGATCGCGGCGGCACGCCGCAGATCTATCGCATGGATTTCGACGGCGCGGGCGTGCAGCGACTGACGTGGAACGCGAACTACAACGAAACCGCCCGTTGGTCGCCGCGCGGAGACTTAATCGCGCTCGCCAGCCGCGAGATTGGATTTCAGATTTTCACCATCGGGCCGGACGGCAAGGGCGAACGGCGCGTGACCGGTGACGGCTCCAATTTCGATCCGAGCTGGTCGCCCGACGGAATGAAGCTGGTCTATACGTCGGTCCACGGCAAAGAGTCTTCGATCTGGACCTGCAACTGGGACGGCAGCCATCACCGGCAGTTGACCTTCGGCCTGAATACGTCACAGCCGCAGTGGGGTCCGGCGGTGGCCGTCACCGAATCAACGAACTGAGTGATGGGAACAGCGGACATGCCGAACCGCCGAGTTGTGGTCGTCACCCCGGCCTTTCACCGTCCCGACTCGCTGGCGCGGGCGGTGGACTCGGTACGACGGCAGACCTTTCGCGATTTCGAGCATGTGATTGTGAAGGACGGCTGCCCGCGGAAACCGGAATGTGAACTATGCCGCGCGATTCTGTCGGCGGGGGAAAAATATCGGACGGAGGATGAGCGGGTGCGGTTCGTCGCGCTGCCGGAGAACAAGGGGGGATTCGGGTACTACGCGCGCAACTGGGCGATCGAGCATTCCGACGCTCCGTTCATCGCCTATCTCGACGACGACAACTGGTGGGAGCCGGAACATCTTGAAACGCTGGTCGCCGCGCTTGAACCGTCGGACGCGATGTTCGCGTTCAGCGGCAGCATCGTCCACGATCAAAAAGGACGCGCGATTCATCGTCGAATTTCCCAGCGTCCCTACCACACCGGCATTGATACCAACGAGCTTCTGCACCGCCGCGATCTGATCGAGCGTTTCGGGCCGTGGAAGCCGCCCGGGGAAATTTTCGATCACGATTGGGAACTCGTGTCCCGCTGGCTGAAAAACGGGGCGACTTACGTGACCACCGGCCGCGCCACGTCGAACTATCAGCTTCGTCCCGAATATCCGCCCTGGCGGTTCTGGTATTCCTACTGGAAACACCGCGTGAAGGAAGCGCTGTTGCGGCCGTCCCACTGACTGAATACGTTGCCGAGGAATGTCCTCGAAACGATCTTGTGACTATAACCCATTCCATATCCCTCATGGAGAGAACATGAAAAAGCATTTCGTCACTCGTTTTCTGCCGGTTTTAGCGCTGGCGATGCTGGCCGGTGCGTTTGCGATGACCGGCTGCAAGAAGAAGATGCCCAAGGAAGAACCGCCTCCTCCGCCGCAAGTCGAAGAGGTGGCCCCCGTCGTCGAACCCGACACCACCGGGCAAGCTGAGCGCGAACTTCAGGCTTCGATGGACGCCGATCGCGCGCGCATTCAGGCCGTGTACTTTGACTACGACAAGAGCGTGATTCGTGCCGATCAGCGCGACAAAGTGACAACCAACTCGGATATTTTCCGCCGCTGGACGAAGTGGGCGATTGCGGTGGAAGGTCACTGCGACGAGCGCGGTACGACCGAGTACAATCTGGCGCTCGGCGAACGGCGCGCGACGGCCGCCAAGCAGGCGTTGGTTGCAGCCGGCGTGGACGCCGCCCGCATCTCCACGGTCAGCTACGGCGAAGAGCGGCCGGTGGATCCGGGTCACAACGAGGATGCGTGGTCGCACAATCGCCGAGCGGAATTCCGCGTTCAGTAAACTCTTTTCTCTGCGGAGGTAGGTCATGATCGAGCGGCCGCTCGAAGCGGCAGCGCGGACGCTCCGTGTCGGCTTTGTCCGTGCGGCAGCGCTCGGCGCGCTTCTGCTCGCTGTGGGATGCGCGTCCCGCCAGCAGATGTTCGTCGTTCAGGAGGATACCCGTCACATTCGCGCGACCGTGGACAGCCTGAAGTCTCAGCAGACTGCTTCTCAGCAGGCCGTTGCTGCACTCGACGAGCAGGTGCGGGCGATGCGCGCCACGTCGGAATACGGTTCGTCTGCGCTGGAAGAAAAGGTGGAGGCGCTGGCGGCGCGATTGGAAGAGATCATCGCCCGGATGGATCGTTCGCTGTCGCCGCTCGAAGAATTCCTGCGCCGGCAGGCGGTGACGGACACGACCGTAGCCGCCAGCTTCGGCTCGGACTACTATGATGCGGCGATCCGCGATCTCGGGCTGGGCAACTACGATCTGGCGGAAATCGGATTTTTACAATTTCTCGAAGCCTACCCCGAGAGCGATCTGGCCGACGATGCGCGCTACGGTCTGGCCGAAACGTACTACGCGCGTAAACAGTACGACCAGGCGTCCGACGAATTCCGGCGGGTGATTTCCATGAGTCCCACCGGCAGCCGCACACCCGCCGCCATGCTGAAGTTGGGTCTCTGTCATGGCGCTCTGCAGGACAACCGCGAGGCGCGCAAGGTGTGGGAAGATTTGATCAAGACATTTCCCTATTCCGACGAAGCCAAAGTGGCCCGTCAGCGAGTGGAGGAACTCAGCGGCGGACGCTGAGGGTGAACGAATCACTGTGACATGGAAAGGGCGGCTCGCACGAGCCGCCCTTTGTGTGGATGATTACCCCCGTGCCGGTGGAGACTCCGCGAGAGTCTGAATTCTCTCGGGCGTCAGCGTGCCGACCGAGATGATGACTTTCATCGCCTCGTCCACGGTCAGCGAGAGCGGCACGAAATCACCGTTCTTGCATAAGAGAAGGAATCCGGTCGTCACATTGGGGGTGGTCGGCACGAAAACCACGGTGTGCGCCTGCTCCGTGTCTTCGGGAATTTTCCACACGTAGTCGGACGTAACGAATCCCAGCGACCACGCCGTTTCCGTGGGAAAGCGTACCGCCACCACCCGCTGAAATCCCGTCTTGTCGCCGAACAAAACGTCCGCCACCTTGCGAATTCCGCCGTAGACCTCGCGCACGAACGGAATGCGGCGCAGCAGCGCGTCGAAAGCGTCCATCAAGCGGCGTCCCATGACGCGGTTGACCGCGAATCCCACCACCGCGATCAGCGTCACCGTGAGCAGAAACGCGACCACGTCGGCGGCGCTCGTCATCAGCGGGGCATAGCGGCTGTGTCCCCCCAGCGACGATGCCAGCGCCCGCATCAGCGGCGAGAGCAGTCCGCCGAGCAGCCGCACCGCCAACAGCACCAGATAGACGGTCAGCCAGACCGGCGCCAGAATCACGAGGCCGGTCATGAAATGTCGGCGAAAGCGTGCCGCCTTCGACGGCTTCCGGGGCGCGGTTGTCAATGGCTTCGGAGTCATCGTCACCTCCTGCTTGAGAAAAAGACCCGACTTGCACCCAAGCCGGGTCTATCTATTCCATTCCCCAAAGCGGCTACGGCTTCTTTTCCGGTTCGATCCGAATCTTGTAAATCGTTTCGCCGGGGCCGACAAAACCGCGCGCCCGCGCCGCCCGCTCGAAGGCGAGTTCATCGCCCGCCCGCAGCGACGTCAGGTAGTTCTGCAGAGCGAGTTTGCGCTGCTCGAGCAGCTGAATCTCGTCCTGCTGCGCGTGCCGTTCGCTCCGCAGCTCGCGCGCGTCCCACAGTCCGGCCTTGCCGAACGTGAACCATCCGCTGAACGCCAGAAAACAGACGGCGACGATAGACAGCGGACGAAACAGCCAGAATCGCTTGAACGATGTCTTTCCCATGGTGCGGCTCCCGAAACTATTTCCACATCGAGCCGAAATACACCGCTTCGTCGCCGAGTTCTTCCTCGATGCGCAGAAGCTGATTGTATTTCGCGATACGCTCGGTGCGCGACGCGCTGCCGGTCTTAATCATTCCGCAGCCGATCGCCACCGAGAGATCGGCGATGAACGTGTCTTCAGTCTCGCCCGAACGGTGCGAGATGACTTGCGTGTAGCCGGCGCGACGGGCGAGGTCCACGGTGTCCAAAGTCTCGGTGAGCGTGCCGATCTGATTCACCTTGATGAGAATCGAGTTGGCCACGCCCTTCTTGATGCCCTCCGAGAGCAGCTTCACGTTGGTGACGAAAATGTCATCGCCGACGAGCTGCACCTTTTTCCCGAGCTTGGCGGTCATCTGTGCCCAGCCGTCCCAGTCGCTCTCGCCCAAACCGTCTTCGATGGACAGAATCGGATAGTCCTTGCAGAGCGCCGCGTAATAGTCCGTCATCTCGGCGCTGTCCAGTGTTTTCCCTTCGCAGCTCAAACCATACTTGCCGCTCTTGCGATCATGGAACTCGGAAGCGGCGGAATCGAGCGCGATGAAAATCTGCTGTCCCGGTTTATAGCCGGCGGATTCGATGGCCTTCACGATGGCGTCGAGCGCTTCACGGTGCGACTTCAGCGCCGGAGCGAACCCGCCCTCGTCGCCGACGTTGGTGGAGTGGCCTTCCTTCTGGAGAACCTTTTTTAGATGATGGAACGTCTCCACGCCCGCTCTGAGGCCGTCGGAAAACGTCGCGAAACCGCGCGGCACGATCATGAATTCCTGAATATTGAGCGGATTGTCGGCGTGCGCGCCGGCGTTGATGACGTTCATGAACGGCACCGGAAGCACTTTGGCTCCCACTCCGCCCAGATATTGATAGAGCGGAAGCTCGACCGCCTCAGCCGCTGCCTTGGCCACCGCCAAACTCACCGCCAGAATCGCGTTGGCTCCGAGCTTTGCCTTGTTTTCTGTCCCGTCCAGCGCGAGCAGCGTCGAGTCAATGGACTGCTGGTAGATGGCGTCCTGTCCGACCAGTTCGTCGGCGATCTCGGTATTAACGTTTTTAACGGCGTCGAGCACACCTTTGCCGAGGAAGCGGCTCTTATCGCCGTCGCGCATTTCGAGCGCTTCGTTCTCGCCCGTGGATGCGCCGGAGGGAACCGTGGCCCGTCCCATCGCGCCGCCCGCCAGAACCACTTCCACTTCCACCGTGGGATTGCCGCGCGAATCCAATACCTCTCGCGCGAAAACATCGGTAATTTCGGTCATATCCGTCTGTCTTTCTATAATGAGTTCACTTCCCTTCGAATATACAAAACGGCGGTTGAAAAGGCAAGGCGGCGCGCCAGCCGATTAACCCTGCTCGGTCTCGTCCGTTTCGGTTCCGCCCTCGCGCCGCAGCAACGATTCGTAGATTTCCATTGCGCGGTCGTAGAACTCTTCGGGCACCTGAATCCGCCACGGTTCACCAAGCCGCTGCGTCCCGGCAATCATGCCCAGTCCGCCCGCTTCCAAATCCGACTTGACCAGATTGGGAATCCCCTCGTTGTCGAGGACTTCCGTGACCATCCCCACGTACACACCGCCTTCGAGAGGAGGCAGTGCCTTCCAGTTCACCCGGTCGCGCTTTTCTTCGCTCATGCGTCGCCTCCTTCCTCGTTCGGCCGCTCGATGGGTTTGAAATAGAAATACCGTTCCATCAGGTTCACCCACTTCGACAGGTCTTGCCCTTCCTGAGTTTCGGCGCGCACGCGCTCGAAGGCGTCGCACTTGCTGTCGAGTTCGTCGAGATAGTGCAGCACCAGCGCTTCGAGGGTCATCGGCTTAACCGGCGAACCCATCTCGCCGTTGCCTTGATGGGAAAGAATCAAATGGAGAACCTGCCGCCGCGTTTCCTCCGGGAAATCGGGCAGCGAAGCGATCGTCTTCTCGACCAGCATCGTCCCCTGCACGATATGTCCGAGGAGACGGCCCTCGATGGTGTAGTCGAAACCCACGTCCGCCGACAATTCGATAGCCTTGCCGACGTCGTGCAAGAGCGCGCCGGTCACCAGCAGATCGCGGTTGAGATTCGGATAATGCTCGGCCATTGCGTCGGCCAGCCGCGCCAGCGACAGCGTGTGTTCGGCTAGTCCCCCCAGCGTCGCGTGGTGCCACATCTTCCCGCCCGGTGTCTCCAAGAACACCCGTCGAAACTCCTCGGCAAACACCGCTTCGAGCAGAGCTTTCAGATGTGGATTCGTGATCGAGCCGATGACTTCGAGCAATTGCTGTTCCGCCTCGGCGGCAGAGAGCGGCGAATGCGGAAGAAACTGCCGACGGTCGGCGGCTTCCTCTTCGGTGGCCAGACGGATCCGCGTAACGATAAGCTGCGGCAGGTCGCGAAAACTGTCGGCGGTTCCCTCGACCTTGACCACGTCGCCCACCGCCGCCTCTTTCACGATCTCCGCGAAACCGTCCCACATTTTCGCTTCGAGGTGGCCGGTACTGTCCTGCAGCCGCATTTCCAGATACGGCTCGCCGTTCTTCTTGGGCTTGGTCTCGAACTTCGTAAGCAAATAAAAACCGGTCACTTTATCACCGGCGGGAAGTGCGCGAACCTCGGCAATCGGCGGAGAAGTCTGGGGGGTGACGGTCATATCCTCAATATGCAAGGATTTAGGGAAAGGGTCAAGGGGGGAGGCAGAATTCTATCGCCGTTACCGGTCTCCAGACCGGCAATGGCGCAAGACGGCTTTGCGGGTCGGCTGTGATCCTTCGCTTCGTTTAGGAGACCGACATCGCAGAAATCCTCCATAAGAAATCCTCTCCGGGAAATCCTCCCGATAAGGCATTTTCTGGGACGGGCCTCCGGCCTGTCAAAGGGAGTCGAGGCAGAGCCTCGACCCAGGGATTGAGTAACAAATCGTCAATACATAAGAAAAGGGCGCACAGTTGTGCGCCCAATTCGGAGCAAATCGTGTAGGGGCGACCCTGTGTGGTCGCCCGAATCGCTACATCCGATATCCGATGGTAATCAAGGCCGTGGTGGAAGAGACGTCCTCGTCCACGTAGCCGTCCACCGAACCGTCGGCGGTGCGCTGTGAGTAGCCGGTGAACTGTACGGCTCCGTCAATCATCACGCTGCGATCCACCAGAAATCCGAAGCCAAGACTGATCAGATTTTTGTCCGCATCGCTGCCCAGCGGCTCGTAATTGCTCGGTTCGAAGGCATAGCCCGCCCTTAGCCGCAGCCCGTAGGCGGGGAACAGATACTCCCCTCCGACGGAGAGCCGCATCGTATTCTGATAATCGCTCTTGATCTGCTGATTGGCCGAGGCGCGCCCGATCGGCACACCGTTCACTCTATAAGGTGTGTCGCTGCGGAATTCGAGCGAGGTCCAGTCGCGCAGTTCCACGTCCGCCGCCACCAGCCAGCGACCGGGAGCCACCGACGCTCCGAAGCGGATGATCGGCGGATAGCTCATGCGATAATCGAAATAGCCGGAGCTGGTCGTAATAACGTGGAGCGAATCGGTCTGCCTGGTGAATTCCTGACTGATGTTCACACCCAGCGGAGTCTGAAACATCGCCCCGATTCGTGCGTAGCGCCCGAGACGGAACAGCGCACCCAGATTCGCGCCCCACGCCGACATGTCGTGAGTCTGAGTCTGCTCTGTGAAAATGGCTATTGAGTCGGTGTAAGTCCCTGTGCGGGAATAATCGCGCAGCCCCTTCCAGTAGTTTACGCCCACTCCCAAAGCCAGATTCGGAGTGACGTCCACCGCTCCGGCCAGCGACCACAGTCCCATCCGCCCCTGAATGATCTCGTCGTAGGTGTCCCAGAAAGGCTCGCCGATTTCGTTTTGAGGTGAGGCAAATTCCGTTCGTCCGTCGAAGCCCTGAACCTGCGCGTAGCCGAAGGCAAAGCTCAGCCCGCCCTGATAAACCGGCACGGGAAAGACCACGCCGAGATTGTTCAGCCGGAGATTGCTCGACGTCCCTTCCTGTGAATGGTCGTAATAATCGGTTTCGTTATTCAGGGCGGAGCGGGAGAGCGAGCCCTGCACTTCGATCCGCTTGACCTGCGCGAGTCCGGCGGGATTCCACCAAATCGCGGAATAGTCGTCGGCAATGCCCGTGTAGGTGCCGCCCAGTCCCATCGGCCGCGCGGCCGGGCCGACGTATTGCCCGGTGGTGATCGGGAGTTGCTCGGGAAGTCCCTGCTGGGCAAGCGCGAAAGACCCGAGAGTAAGTAAGGCTGTCAGCCCGATGAGAAGTTTTTTCAGCATGGGTTATCGCCCCCGGCCGCTGCCGCTGCTGCCCTGATTGGAGTCCGAGCCGGACTGCTTCTTCGGAAGAGGAGTCGCCTGTTTCGGCGGCTCAGGTTGAGGTTGAGGCGCAGGGTCTGTCGGTGGGGGAACATAGGTTCCGCCGCCCTGCACGGCAGGAGGCGTCACATACGGCCCTCCGCTGTCGCGTCCGCGATCCCCCGGCTGGCGGGACGGAGGTTCAGCGGGTTCACCGCCGCCGCCGTAATGGGGATACCCCCACCAGTTTCCCCGATCATACCACGAATCCCACCACGGCCGGCCGTAGTAGTCGTAATACCCGTAGTACGACCAGTAGTAATCGGGCGAGAAATTGTTGAAATCGAATCCCCACAGCGTGCGCCCGCGCGGACGACCCCAATACGACCAGTTGTCGTAGTACGAGGGATAGGTGTCATAGCCCTGATAATCTTCCTTCGTCAGGGTGGTGTCAATAGCCGTGGAGTCATAGCGGTTGTAGATTTGGCCATACGGGCCCAGCCCCGCCTGCTCCATGCCCGGCCGGTAGAGCTTGGTATAGCAGCCGGTCGTGAGCAGAATCAGGAACACGGCCGGTATCAGTATTCTTCCAACGAAATTCATCATCGTCTCCTCCCGTCCGTCATGGTTGCTACCGTCCTTCTTCGGGCTATCCTTCGAGCAGCTTGAGGATAATCGCCTTCTGCATGTGCAGCCGGTTTTCGGCCTGATCGAAGACCACGCTGTGCGGGCCATCCATCACCTCGTCAGTGATCTCCCGTCCCCGTTCGGCGGGCAGGCAGTGCATCACGATGCAGTCCTTGTCCGCTTTGTTGACCAGCGCGGAATTTATCTGAAAGGCGCGCAAAGCCTGTTCCTTCTGGGAGGCCTTGTCCTTCTGCCCCATTGAAGCCCACACATCCGTATACAAAACGTGCGCCCCGGCCACTGCCGAAAACGGATCGTGTGAAATCGTAACCTTAGATACTCCAGCCTTTTGCGCCCGTGCGAGGCAGTCCGCGTCGGGCAGGGTATCCGGGGAGGTCGCCACTACCAATTCGATTCCTAAAATCGCGGAAAGGTTTAAAAACGAATTGGTAATATTGTTGCCGTCTCCCAGATAGACCAGCTTAAAATCCTCGTAACGACCTAATTTTTCATAGATTGTCAAGAGGTCGGAAAAAATCTGGCAGGGATGCAGGAGATCGGTCAGCGCGTTGATGACCGGAATATCCGCATATTTTGCCAATTCTTCCACGTCGGAGTGCTTAAACGTGCGGATCACGATCCCGTTCAGGTAGCGGGATAACACCCGTGCGGCATCGGCCACGGTTTCGCGCTTGCCGAGCTGGATTTCCTGATCGGTGACGTAGATGTGGCGGCCGCCGAGCTGGTTGATGCCCACCTCGAAGGAAATGCGTGTGCGCAGGCTCGGCTTGTGAAAGATCAGACCCCACGTCTGTCCTTTGATGGCCTTGTGCTCGGCGGTGTCGCGAATCCCGGCTACCTCCTTTAACTCGCGAGCTAAGGCAAGTGTTTCAATGACTTCTTCGCGGGAGAAGTCGGTTTCAGCGATGAAGTCCCGGTGCGGGCGGGGAGAGAAGGTCATGTGAGTACTCGAATGATGAAGGAGAAGTTGTTCGCGGTGATTTCGATTACCTGAGCAGCAGCATCTTGTGCGTTGGTCTCAGGGCGGGCGATTCCATGCGCACGAAATACAATCCCGACGCGACGGGCAAATTGCTCTGCGAGGTGCCGTCCCAGAGCAGCTGCTGCGGGCCGGCGGTGAGCGCATTTACGTCAAGGCGGCGCACCTGTTCGCCGAGCACATTGTAGATTGCGAGCGTGACCGCTCCCGCGCGCGCCACCTCGTAGCTGATGGTGGTCGTTGGATTAAACGGATTCGGATACGAGCCGGTGATCCGGTATTCATAGGCCAGCGCGGGCTGCTCCGGCGGCGCTTTCAGATCGGTGCCGGTGAAGACGCGGATGCGATCCAAGTGCAGGCCGAGATCGCCGAGGATCGCGTCGCTGTGCAGCCGGAAGCGCAGTTGAAACGCGGACGGCGTCCACGACCCGAGGTCCACGAAGGTTCGCGTCCACGGCAAATCCATGTCGCAGAATCCCGCCGCCTGTTCCCACGTGCTCCCGTCGGTGGAAATTTCCACGAACAAGCTGTCGGTCGGTACGTCGAGCCGTCCGCGGCGATCGAATTCCAGATAGCAGGCGTTGCCCTCGGCGGCGTCAATCGTCGTGTTCGCGCGAATCCACGTGTTCGCGTTGTTGGCATAGGCCGTGCGATAGCCGGGCGGATTCGTGCAAAGCGACGTGCCGAAATTCATGGCGGTGGTGTCGGGATCGAGCCGCCATGTGTTGCCTTCGCCGTCCGCCGTCCAGCCGTCCAAACCACTCTCGAAATCCTCCGCATACACCTGCTCGGCGGCGGGCAGCGCGAGTTCTACGGTAGCGTCGCCGCCCAGCCAGAAGCTGCGCCACAGCACCATGTAGCCCGCTCCGTCGGCGACGCCCATCGCGCGATAGCTGCCTTCCGGCTGCGAGACGGTCACGCCTTCGGCGGGAACGGCGATCCATTTCGGAAATTCGCAATCGAGAAACACGCTGCCGGCGATGCCGTTGCCGCTGGTGTCTTTCAAATTCAAGGTTAGCGAGTGCCACGGCAAAGGCTGAAGATCAATGTACACGTCCTGCGGATAGGAATTGGGATTGACCGAGACGGTCACCGTGTTTGACGCATAG
Source organism: bacterium (assembly GCA_028711875.1). Classification (GTDB taxonomy): domain Bacteria; phylum Electryoneota; class RPQS01; order RPQS01; family RPQS01; genus JAHJDG01. The sequence goes on from JAQTRJ010000009.1 coordinate 11,267, forward strand.
CCTTCGCGGCGCGCGAGAATGCGATTCGTTCCCGGCACCGGCAGAATCGTCGCCCGTCCGAATTCCTCGTTCGTGTACCAGGGCGCGAGCAGCGCCGTCCACGTATTCAGGTTGCGGTATTCGGCGGAGATCGGCTGGCCGGTTTGAGCGTCGCGGGTGTAGATATTCAGCGGCGTGATCCCGAACGTTTCGTCGGACAGATTGTAGTTAATGACGCGGCGGCATAGCCAGTACAAGCTGGGCAGATCCATGCGAACGAAGTCAAACAGGTCCTGGCCGGTAGCGAGGGAACAGGGCGGCTGAATTTCAATGGGCGGGCCAAGCTCGGTGTTAAGCTGAATGGTTCCGAGCTTCCAATAGAACCAGTCCTGCGTGTCGCCGTTATGCGTCCCGCCGAACACGGGGATGTAGGGATCGTCGCTGCCGACTTTTCGCAGGAGTTCGCTGTAATAGCGTGTCACCTGCATGATCGCCGTACAGTCGGGCGGGAATTTGTTGAAGCCGCCTTCGTTGCCGGGCCAGCTCCACGCGACGATGGCCTGTTCCGCCACACCGCCCTGCCGCGAACTGTGATAGACAATGGAGACCGTCGGCTTGATCCGTTCGGCAAAATTGGCCACGGCTTGCGCTTCCGGCTCGGAAAAGGGAGACGGTCCGCGAAAATAGTCATAGACCGGCGTGGACTGAACTTGCCAGAGCGTGTCGCCGTAGATCCAGTTGAGACCGAAGTTGCGGTTGAGATCCACGCCGCAGGAATCGCCGCCCGGCCCGACGTGAACGTTGCACTCGCCGGGCATCTCAGGTGGAACGTAGCCATTCTTCCGCCAGTAGCAGTCGAGCGAGCGCGAAATCACTTCCAGCCCGTCGGGATTCATCGTTGGAATAAAATAGAGCTGCGCGTTCTGGATCAGCGTGCGGTAGTAGTTGTAGCGGTGTGGATTGGTCAAATCCCGCAAGAAAGCCATCGTAACCTGTAGACCGATCACTTCTTCGGCGTGGATGTGACCGATGATGAGCACCGTCGGCTCATCCTCGAAGATGTCCGCGTTATCGGATATCCTCACAGCGTAGATGGGGTAGGATTCGCCGAATTGTTGTCCGCTCGAATAGCCTATCGTTTCAACGTGGACAATATCGCTGGTGTCGTCAAGCTGAAGAACGAAGTCTTCCAGCCCGGCCCGCGTGTAGTAACAGCTGTCGAGACAATCGGCCTGTGCGGAAACAACTCCGATCAGCAGCGGAATCAGCATAAGAACCAAGATGGCGGCGAATCGTCGCAAAGACATCGGAACCTCGGCAAATTTTCTCGGAGAAAACGCGCGGCGATCACCGCACCAGCATCATCTTCTTCACGTCGGTGAAGTTTCCGGTTTTCAGGCGATAGAAATAGAGACCGGAGGCCAACCGCCCGGCGTCGAAGCTGATCTCGTAGCGGCCGGCGTTCATCGTTGCGTTCACCAGCGTGGCCACCTGCTGACCGAGCGTATTGAACACGGCGACTTCCACCCGCTGCGTCTGCGGCACGCTGAACGCGAAACGCGTGCTCGGATTGAACGGATTGGGATAGTTCTGCCCGAGTTCGGCGTGCGTCGGAATCGCCGTCGTCGGCAGTTCGTCCACGCTCACCGTATAGTCGTTGATCCAGTTCGCCCAGATGTTTTTGAGCGGTTGCTTGCCCGATGCGCGGCGGTCTTCCCAGGCCACAATGAGTCCGCCGTGACCGTCGCGGGCGATGCCCGGTTTGATCTGCCACTGATATTCATCGCAGATCCAGCCGCCCATGGAGGCCTGCCAGAACGGATCGGCTTCCACGCCCTGCGGGTTGATATGGGTTCCATAGACGCTGGGGAAGAAACCGCGGTAATCACTCCACGCCAGATAAAGACCGTCCTGCCAGTCCACGTGTAGCGCGGCGTCGGTCTGATCGCCCTGCGCCAGCGCCAGCCCGCGGCCGCCGTCAGGCCACAGAGGCGTGCCGGTCGGCGAAAGCTTCTGTCCGTAAAGATCAATGTGGCCGGTGCTGCGATAGTCTTCCCAGATAATGTACAACTGTCCTGCGCTGGTGAGCGCGATCCTCGGAGTGCTCTGGTTCAACGTGTCGCTGACGATCAGTCGGCCGCTCGCCTCCCAGTTCGGCGAGCCGTCGGAGTTCAGATGCTGCGCGTAGATGTCAAGATCGCTGGCGGGGATTCGCTTGTCGGCCCAGACGAAATAGGCGCCGCCGTTGCCATCGGCCAAGACGGTGGGATAGTCCTGAATGTTGATCGCGTCGCAGACCAGGCCTTCCCAGGAGATGGAGCCGTCGCCGCAGACCCGCGCGCCGGCCACGTTGAACTGCCCGTACGCCCCGGTGCGCCACGTCACCCAGGCGCAGCCGTCCGCGCCGGCGGAAATTCCGAACACGATGTCGTCTTCGCCGGTGTCGAAGAGCCGCGCCGGTTCCGTCCACATCGGCTGACAATTCGCGTCCATGCGCATCACGAACGCGTTGATGTAGTAATCCAGATCGTAGTTCTGCCAGGCAATGTAGCACCCGCCAGCGCCGTCGCTGCAGAGATAGGCGCTCACCTGATCGGTGGTCTGCGCATCGTTGTAAACCACGGTTCCGGCGCGGCTGCCGACAATCTGGCCGCTCAGGTTGACGTGGGTCATGCGAATCTTCTTCTCCCCGGTGCGCAGGTCTTCCCAGGCCGCGAAAAATCCGGCCGCGCCGTCCGAGCACAACCGATGATTCACCTGATTGAACTTGACGTTCCCTTCGTTGTCGGGAGCCAGCGTGTCGCCGTTCAGAATTAACTCGAAATCGGCGTCGCGCTGAGTGGTGTCCACGATCTGATAAAACAGACCGGTACCGGCCGTGACATAGCGATTGTCCTGCCACACGATGGCCACCCGGCCCATCGTCAGGTCAATGGCCTGCGCGTTCTCGGCGTCGCCGTCGAGACCGTACACGATGAACGTTTCGGCGGGATCGAGCATGCTATCGCCGTTGTCGAGTTCCAGCTTCTGATAGCGCAGCGTCTGCGAACCCAGCCAGGTATCGTCGTAGAGAACGTAACAGCCGTCGCCTTCGTCGAGGCGAAGCAGTGGGGCGAACTGCTGATTGGGGCCGTCGGCCACGAGCGTGCCGTTGCCGTCGTCGTCCCAGCCGGAGGTTCCGTTCGCCAGAATGCGGCGGGCGTAAAGATCGCACTGCTGCGGCGAGCCGGTGGAACGGGCGTCTTCCCACGCCACCACCATGCCGCCCATCAGGTCGGACGTCAACCGGCTGCCCTCGCGGTTGATGATCTCCGTCGAAGTGCATACGCGCAGACCGCCCGCGGCGAATTGAATCTGGCCGTCGAGAGAGATTTTCTGAACGTAGACGTCGTTGGTGTGATTGTCTTCGCGGCGATCCTGCCAGGTGACGATGCAGCCGTCGGAAGTGCCGCCGTTCTCGCTGATCGCCACGCGCGCGCCGTCCTGATCGTTGGGAGCGGAACAGAGCGGCATGCCGCCGTCGTCCCAGACCGCCTGACCGCTGGCGTCCATGCGCTGGATGTAGAGATCGGTTTCGATGCCGTTCACGCGATAGTCCATCCAGGCCAGATAGCAGCCGCCCAGGCCGTCGGGACAAATTTTCACCGCGGATTGGCTGCCCAGAGCGCCGCACACCAGCGTTCCGTTCTGACCCCACGGCAGTTGGCCGCTCGTGTCGACTTTGGCCACGTAAATGTTCTCATTGTCAGTGGTGCGGGTATCGTTCCAGGCGACGAGCATGTTGCCCTGGCCATCGGCGTCGGCGGTGATCCCCGCCTGCTCTCCGTTCATGGCGGTGACGGCCACCGGTCCGGTCGTCCAGGCGATGCTGCCGTTGCTGCGGATCCGCTGAGCGTAGATGTCGGCATTGTCGCGCCGGGTGTCTTCCCACGCGATGATGGCGCCGCCCGCGCCGTCGTGAACCGCTCGCACGGTCACTTCGTTGACCGCCGCGCCGAACAGGGAATCCACCACGTTGCCGAGGGGATTCCAGCCGGGGAACAGGTTGCCGCTCTGATCCAGCTTCATCGCATAGACGTCGCCGACGCTGTCGGTGCGGAATTCGTTCCACGCAATGATCCAGCCGTCAGTCACCGCCACCACCTCCGGGTCTTCCTGGCGGAAGGGAAAGGTGACCAGCTTGTGGCCGGTTGAATCCAGAAGCTGTTCGCCAGAGGGAGAAATAAGTTGAATGAAAATGTCGCGATCACCGCCGCGCGTGTCCGACCAGGCCATCAGGACGTGGCCGTCATCGCTGCGGTATCCGCTGCGGGTCCATTCGATGTGATGTCCTTGCCGAAGCGGAAGTCCGGTGGTATCCCACTGGCACGCGTTATTCTGGGCGACAACCGGAGCCACACCCATCAGCACGCTCACAGTCAGCAGTAGGGCACTCTGGGCGAAAAGTAGTCTGTGCATTGTCTCCTCATCTCGATAGGTCTGACGCTGAATGGCAACCCGGAATTTTCGGGCGGCCGGGCGACTATTTGAATTCTTGTTTGTTCGGGGAAAAGCAGGGGAAATTGCGCAGGTATGTGGAGCACCAGCGTTTCCGGGTAACTATAAATAATACAAAAGCCTCGAATGAGAGTCAACTGTTCGGCCAGACCATTTGTCCGCTTCTGAGCGAAATTCCATCACGCATACCCTGCACTCTCATGCAACGATTTCGCAGAGAAAAGAAAGTCCGGTGTTGCTGTGGCATCCCAAGCGGTCTCATAAATATTTGTTATTAAAGCAAATATTTGCACGTTTAGACTATTTGCCGCCATGAAGCTCTATGCATATTTCAACAATCAGGCCAAGAAAATGATGTCTGAGCGAAGAGGACAGTGGGCGAAAGCGACAGAAAATCTCCAATTTCTGGTATCCATTTTGCACTCCGTTTGAATAATTACTACTGAAATGCGCAGTACTTCCGAGTGAAAATGAACGAGACCACCGATCATCTTCCCGTGACCTCCGAGGTTTGTCATGGGCACTGTGCGCTAACGATTGTCCGTTCCGACGGAGTGGTGATCTACCGGAACACGATGGCGAGTGAACTGTTCGGACGGAATGTGCAGGTCGGCTCGCCGATTGCGGCGGTCCTGACATCGCCCTCGGATTGGGAAGCGATGATGGCTAAACTAATTGAAGGAGCCGCGGTGATCGGGGAACCGGTGGTGGTTCAAACCACTCACAACGATACCGATATTGCCTACCTGACTATTTATCCCGATCGCGATGAAAGCGGCGAGCTGAGCGAGTTGATTTGTGTGTGGTCTTCGTACAAAGAGCGATTGACGACGCTGCCCGAGACGGCGGACGCGGGGACCTTATCGCAATATGTTCATGATCTGGAGAAAATGATTGAGCATCGCGCCTATCAACAAATGCTCGCCGCCGAACAGAACGAATATCTCAGCGAGGTGGCCGAAGTGCTGCCGATGGGACTCGTGGTGGCTACGGTCGAGGGCGATGTGATCTACCGGAATCGTGCGATGATGGAGGATTACGGTCTGCGCTCCTCCGATTACGGCCGACCTCATGTTCGATATTTTTTGTCCCGTGAAGTCTGCGAGCTGTTCGCGGAAGTCGGCCGCACCGGTCTGCGCCGCTCACGGACCGACCATGATCCGCAAGGGTTGCCGGTGGACGTGGATATCTTGCCGCTGCTGCGGGCGGGAGACGTGGCTCGGATCATGGTGCTCTTCAACCGTCCGGTGGGGAAAGGAGAACAGCCATGAGAATCTGTGCCGTCAGAGACCTCGAAGCGGGAATGGAGTTGGGCCGCTCGCTTTACGATGAGAACGGCCGGTTGCTTCTGCGATCGGGATTCGCCCTCGACGGGGAAGTCCTCAGACGACTTGCGGCGATGGGGTTGTCTGCGGTCTACGTGCACGAGGAAGGCACGGACGATATCATTCCCGAAGATGTCATCTCCGAGAATGTTCGCAGCCGGGCGACCCAGGCGATGACGGAGACCATGAAGCGGATTCAGGATGCGGCCAATTACCGCCCGGATATTCCTCTGGACAAGGTGCCGGTGGTGGTGCGGCGCGCCGCCGAGTATCGCAACGTGGTCAATGTGGAACGCCTATTTGCCGAGATGACCAGCGTGGTGGACGAGA
>JAQTRJ010000010.1 GCA_028711875.1 bacterium
GTGACCTGCGCATTTCCGGCGGTCGGATCGCCGAGATCGGCACGAACCTGACCGCGGCGGACGGCGCGCGCGTGTTCGATTGCACGGGTTTGGTGGCGCTGCCCGGTCTCGTGAATACGCACCATCACTTTTTCCAGTCGTTGACCCGCTGCCTGCCCGCCGCACAGAACGTTCCGCTGTTCGACTGGCTGACCTATCACTACGGAGTGTGGCGGCACGTGCGTGCTGAGAGTATGCGCGCCGCGGCGCGGCTGGCGATCAGCGAACTGCTGCTCTCAGGCTGCACCACAACCTCCGATCACCACTATCTCTTTCCGCCGAGCGTTTCCGACGATCTGCTGGGGATCGAAATCGAAGCCGCCCGCGAACTCGGCGTTCGCTTCTGCGGCACGCGCGGCTCGATGACGCTGGGAGAATCGCGGGGCGGACTCCCGCCCGACGATCTCATGGAATCTGACGATCGCGTGCTGCGGCGCTGCGAGGAGGCGATCTCGCGCTATCACGATCCGTCGCCGCTTTCCATGTGCCGCGTTCATATCGCGCCGTGCAGTCCGTTCAACGTGACCACCGAACTTCTTCGCGACAGCGCGCACATGGCCAAGCGCTTGAACGTGCGCCTGCACACGCATTTGGCCGAGACGATGGACGAAAACGAATTCTGTCTTGAGAAATTCGGCAAGCGGCCGCTCGATTACATGGAGGAGCTGGGCTGGCTGGGAGACAACGTGTGGTTCGCGCACGGGATTCACTTCACCGACGACGAACTTTCGCGGCTCGCGCGGGCGGGCACGGGCATTTCGCACTGCGCGTCGAGCAACATGCGGCTTGGCTCGGGTGTTTGCCGCGTGCCGGAGATGCTCGCGAAAAAAATCCCCGTCGGGCTGGCCGTAGATGGCAGCGCGTCCAACGACAGCGGGGACATGCTCGCCGAACTCAGGCAGGTGCTGCTGCTCGCGCGCGTGCGCTATGGCAGCGCGGCGCTCACCGCGCGGCAGGTGATCGGCCTCGCCACGCGCGGCTCGGCAAGCGTGCTTGGGTTTGAAGAAATCGGCACGCTCGAAGCGGGCAAAGCCGCCGATGTCGCGCTATTCAGCCTTGACGAACTGGCCTACGCGGGCGCCGCCGACCCGATGGCCGCGCTGCTGTTTTGCGGCGGGAGCCACCGCGCGCGGCACGTGATCGTGAACGGCGAGATCGTGGTGGAGGATGGACGGCTGGTCCATGCCGACGAGGAAAATATTCGCCGCGCCGCCGCGAGCGAAGCAAAACAGCTCTGGCAGCGCGCGGGGCTGTAGCCATGCGCTGATTGCCGCGATTTGATTGCACGAAAAAACGGTGGAGAGTTTTGCGACTCTCCACCGATTTTTTCTGTTGTCTTGTCCGCCGAGCAGGGACTGCGTCCCTGCCGGAATGTAACGTGATCTCTGAGGCGTGCGTCTCTATTCAGTATTCCGCTGAGGCGTGCGTCCTCGCGCGCCCGGAATCACACCCACATGTCATTCTGAAGGTCGCGCTGCGACCTGAAGAATCTCAGTTTGCTTGCTCAGACCGGGAATACGGAGCATGACAGCGAAGACTACTGTTGTTCCTGCTCTTGCTTTTCGATCTCACGAAGCAAGGACTCGCGAGTTGATCGATACTCAGATGCTGCACTTGTTGGATTACTGGCGATGGCCCTCACGATACCGTACGTTCCATACATGATGTCCAAAAATCGAAGGCTCGCTTTGTAGCGGTGCAATTCATTTGCGGCAGTTATTGCTGTTTCGAGTCCAAGTTCCGACCTCCAACCGGTATCTATCAACGAGTCTGCCAACTCTACTGCTCGCTCTAAATCGCCCACGCGCCTTGCTATCGTCACATGTGATGCAAGGGCACGATTCCGATCTTCCTGCGAGCATGGTGCGACAATGTGAATGCACGCTAGATTTCGAGAGTCGGGTCCTCGATCTCGGGAAATCTGCCCATATGGCGGTGGTGATAACACAGCGCGAACACAAATCTGGCGCCCTGCAAGCTCCTCGGGCACGTCAAACGCGAAATAATGGATTGGTTTTTGATACAGACTCGGTATTTCTTCGCCGTGCGTCAAGAGGTCATTCGCTTCGGCTTGATTCTTTTCAACGAAGTAGGTCGGATGCAGGAGAGAGAACAACTCTCGAGAAACAATGAAGGAGTCTGCGGTAGTCCAGTAGGTGAATTCGAGCGAAAGCCACGCAGGCTGCTGCTCTGGAAATCCGTTAAACGGAGTTGGTGTTCCTACCGACATAACGATAGCCGCAATATTCCCCACAGAGCCTGTCACAAGTACATTTCTGGGTGCCCCTTCACAAGATGCTCCAATCAGTCCTCCCATCTGAACCTCGACTCGCGTATCGGCGAGGGCGGATATCGGCACTATCGAAATGCAGGAGAAGAAAGCCGTAATCAGCGCCGCCAATAACCGTATCCTCATATGGTGATTACTTCCCACTTTTCCTCCAAGATATGGAGATCAAACACGAGTTGATAGTTGCCCGCCCTAAAACACACCCGCATGTCATTCTGAAGGTCGCGCTGCGACCTGAAGAATCTCTCTTTCGCGCACTTTCCCGAGTGATCCTTCACTGCGCGCGCCGATTTCTGATTTTTCCTGCGAGCACAAACCGGGGCGGCGCGCTGCGTTCAAGGATGACAGACGGGTTGACGGAAGGCGGACGGGCGATGCAATCAGCCCCTACAGATTGGTCGCACGGCCGTGCGCGGCTACGCAAACTGCCGTTTGCAGCTACGACGGGCGGGTTGCGGAGTACCTTAACCCGCCCCTACGAACACACTGCCGTGTGAAACTACAAGCGGGACACAGCAAGCTGTGTCGCTACGGGCGGGCGATGCATCAGCCCCTACATGATGACGGGCACGATGAATCGGCCGCTACTTTTGGATAGTGAGCGGCATCATGACGAGGCCGGCGAGAAGTTTCGGGTAAAAGTCGGTGGACTTCTGCGGCATGCGCTCGCCGAGTTCGGCCACGGCTTTCACGCCCATTACGTCGGTCGGATTCAGCAGGAACACCGCCTGAATCCCGCCTTTGCCGAGCTTGCCGACGGCCTCCTCGCGATGGCGAACGTACTCGACATGGGTGAACGCTTCGAGCTTGGCCTTGTCAACGCCCAGTTCTTTTTCGAGGATCAGCCGGTGGAGGACGGTCACATCCAGCCGCCGTGAAGCTTCGGACACCTCCGGCGCGATCTTGTCCATGACCTTGATGTCCTTGAGCTTCAGGAGGTAGAAGGGTTTCAGTGTTCCCAGAGCGGCTAAACCGAACTCCCACGGGCCGATCCTGTCCATCCGCGAAAACAGCGCATCCGCCTTGTCAAATGCCGTAATATCAAAGTTCTTGGCGAGCGAATCGAGGAGCTTTTGGCCGGAGAAATTCTCGACGTTCTTAACCAGACGGTGAGTCGGGAAGATCACGAGGCCCTTGTCCTCCATCGGAAAGAGCGCCATCATGCGGTGATCGAAGCCCTGATCGCCGACCGGCTTCCAACCCTTGGCCAGACCCTCGTTCAGGTAGTTGACGGCGGTCTCGAAGCGGTGATGACCGTCGGCGATGAAGAGTTCGCGCGCGGCCACGAGGTTTTGCAGAGCGGCAACGGCTTTCGGGTTGCGGATCGCCCAGACTTTGTGGGTCTCGCCGTAGTCGTCCTTGCACTCGATCAGCGGCGGCTGACCGGAGATCGCTTCGTCCATCACTTTTACAGCCGCATTCGCGGGGTCAGAAAACAACAGAAAGATGTTCTCGTCGTTGGTTTCCAGCGCGCGGAGAAGCCGCAGGCGATCAGCCTTCGGCCCGGCCAGCGTGTGCTCGTGGGCGCGGACTTTCTGCGCTTCCAGCTCGACCGAAGCGATGAAGCCCTTGCGGGTGAAGGTCTTTCCTTGATATTGAAAAATCTGATAATAGACGTAAACTGCGGGCGCGTCGTCCTGCTTCAGAATGCCCTTCTGCGTCCACTCGCGGAAGGTCTTGGCTGCGTTGGGGTAGGGGCTTTCCTTGTCGGCGACGGCTTCTTCGTTGAAGATGATCCGCACGATGTTGTGAGCATGGCGGGCATAGTATTCCTGCTGAAGCTTGCGGTCAATTTTGTCGTAGGGTTGGGTGACCAGTTGGTTGATGTCGCCCGCGACTTTAGGGTCGTAGCGGAGCGCGCGGAAGGGTGCAATCTTGGCCATGGTGTCGGTTCCGTTTTTGTCGTTTGTGAGATCATACACAAATGATACGGAAAGCCCTCCGGAAAATCAAGCCGGCAGTTGATTAAATGACTGGAAATCTCTATGTTATAGCACGAAATGGTGAGGAAGATTCCGGTCGGGCGAAGATACCCGACGCAGCGACGGTTCTTTCGGGAATGCCCGATACGGCGATCGTTGTTTCGCGGCGGCGAATCTCCAGATTCGCCCCAACGGATCGAGGGATTTTCGGCGGGATCAGCGACCCCGCGCGGCGAGAATTAAAGGTGAAGTGTCATGTCCGCCAAGCTGAATGAAGTCCTGTTTCGCGGCGGCGAATCTCCAGATTCCCCCAACGATCGAGGGATTTTCGGCGGGATCAGCGACCCCGCGCGGCGAGGATTAGAGGTGAAGTGTCATGTCCGCCAAGCTGAATGAAGTCCTTTGCTACATGTCGCAGATCGTGGGCCGGCCCGCCCGCAGCCAGAAGCTCGGTACGTACATGGGCTACGTGTGGGACGTCGTAGCGACGCTCGGCGAACTCTATCCGCAGGTGAAGGGACTCGTGCTGCGGCATCGGAGTACGCTGGTCTTTTATCCGGCCACGGGCGACGAGTATCTCGAACTCATGACCCGCGGACGGCTCATGCTCGACGAGCAGCGCTTGCAGCCGCTCGAACTTACGCCGGAAGATTTCAGCGTGCGCGAACTGCTCTGGGACAAACAGATCGTGGACGTGGACGGCGCGAAGGTGGTGCGCGTCAACGACATTCATCTCTTGGTCGGCGAGCGGCAGTGGCTCGTGCACGTGGACGTCGGATTTACCGGTCTCTTGCGCAGGCTCGGCTGGGAGCGCGCGCTTCAGCCGGTGGCGCGCGCGCTGCGCCGGCCGCTCGCGGATGATCTGATCTCGTGGAAATTCGTGCAGCCGGTGTCGTCGCACGCGGCGCTGGCAGAACCGATCCGTCTCACGGTCGGCGCGCAACGACTCAACGAACTGCATCCCGGAGAGCTCGCGGACATTCTCGAAGACCTCACGCATCACCAGCGGCAGGCGTTCATGGCCGCGCTCGATGCCGACGTGGCGGCCGACGTGCTTGAAGAGACCGACGAGGACGTGCAGAAGTCGGTGATCGAGGCGATGGATAAGGAAAAGGCCGCCGACATTCTCGAAGAGATGGAACCGGCGGCGGCGGCGGATCTGCTCGCGAGCCTCGAAGACGCGCACTCGGAAGCGATCATGGAGGAATTCGAGGACGCGGAAGAAAAAGCCGACATCGCCGAGCTCATGACCTACGAGGACGAGGACACCGCCGCCGCGCTGATGACCACCGACTTCATCGAGGTCGGCGAGAGCACGCCGGTCGGCGAAGCGCTCGATCGCGTGCGCGAGCAGTCCGAGGAGATCGAAGCGTTCTATTACGTGTACGTGCACGACGACGACGGCAAGCTGCTCGGCGCGCTCAGTCTGCGGCATCTGATTCAGGAAGACCCGCTGCTGCAAGTCGGGAACATCGTGCAGTCGCGGCTGGTGGCGTTGCAGATGAACTCGCCAGTGACGGAGATCGCCGACACGTTCCTGCGCTACAACTTTCTCGCGCTGCCGGTAGTGGACGAGTCCGGAGTTCTGCACGGCGTCATCACCTTCAAACACGCCTTCGACCAACTCCTCCCGCATCTCTATCGCGCGTGGAAGGCGGACTGATAGAAAGGATGAAGGCGGAAGGATGAAGAACGAAAGAGAAGATTCCTGATCTTCCGATAGAGAAAACACGGTAGGGGCACGACATGTCGTGCCAGACTCCTGCCAACCCACGAAAGAATACATTATGCCAACCAAAACTGAAATAGACACACCCATCACCGCGCCGGGATTCCAGAATTTCGGACTCGACGAGCGGCTGCCGAAGGCCGTCGCGGAAGCGGGCTACGAGCGGCCGACGCCGATTCAGGACCTTGCGATTCCGCTGGTCATGGCCGGACGCGACGGGATGGGATCGGCGCAGACCGGAACCGGCAAGACCGCCGCCTTCGGTTTGCCGATTCTGCACAAGCTGCTGACGGAAACGAAACGCGGCCATGCCGTGCGCGCGCTGATTCTGAGTCCGACCCGCGAACTCGCGGCGCAAATTGACGAGAGTCTCAAAGACTACGCGCGCCACACCAAGCTGAAGATCGCGGTGGTGATCGGCGGCGTGAATATCAAGCCGCAGACGCAGGCGCTGCGCTCGGGCGTGGACGTGCTGGTGGCGACACCGGGGCGGCTGCTCGATCACGTCGGCCAGCGCAACGTGTCATTCGAGTCGCTGGAAGTGTTCGTGCTCGACGAGGGCGACCGGATGCTCGACATGGGATTTCTGCCCGACATCCGGCGGATCATCGCGCTGCTGCCGAAAACGCGGCAGACGCTGCTGTTCTCCGCGACGATTCCGCTCGAAATCGCCACGCTCGCCAAGACGCTGCTCACCAACGCGGAGCAGATTCAAGTGGGAGTGAAGTCGGCGCCGGCGGTGGGGATTACGCATGCGGTTTATCCCGTGCCGTCGCATCTGAAGCCGCTGCTCCTGCCGGCGATTCTGCGCGCGATCGGTTCACACTCCGTGCTGGTGTTCACGCGCACGAAACGGCGCGCCGACCGACTGACGAAAACGCTCACGCGCACGGGTCTGCGCATCGCCGTGCTGCACGGCGACCGCACGCAGGCGCAGCGGATCGCCGCGCTGGCCGGATTCAAGCAGGGCAAATTCGACGTGCTGATCGCCACCGACATCGCCGCGCGCGGACTGGACGTCGAGGGCATCACGCACGTCATTAACTTCGACGTGCCGGGCACGCCCGAGGATTACGTGCACCGCATCGGCCGCACGGCGCGCGCGGAAGCGGTGGGCGACGCGTTCACGCTGGTCTCGCCCGAAGAAGAGATTACCATGCGGCAGATCGAAGCGCACCTCGGGCACGTGCTGCCGCGCGTGGCGCTGCGCGATTTCGACTATGAAATTCCCGCGCCGGAGAAGAGCACGGGGCTGCAACGGGCAAGCGTGAACGTGCAGAAGGTGGGCAGCAGTTTTCACTCGAAGCGGAGACGCGTGCTGCCGAGGAAACGCTAATGCAAGTCGAGATTCTGGACACCCACGCCCTCCCGTCCATTAGTCCATACGCTCCGTCGTATGGGTGCGCGCGGTGTCCAGAATGACAAGGGCTGCGGTTCGGTTTGGAAATTGCGGGCTTTTACGTTTGAAGTTTTAAGTTTGAAGTTTTCTCCCCGATGACCGTATTCAGTAGAATAAAGAGCAAGATTTCTCCCGCGTGGGCGCGGATGGTGTTGTTTCTCTCGATCATGGGACCGGGGATCATCACCGCCAACGTGGACAACGACGCGGGCGGAATCACGACCTATTCGCAGGCGGGCGCGCACTTCGGTCTGACCACGCTCTGGCTGTTTATTCCCATGACCATCGCGCTGATTATGATTCAGGAGATGGTCAACCGGATGGGCATCGTCAGCGGCAAGGGACTGTCGGATCTGATTCGCGAGCACTTTGGCGTGCGCTGGACGTTCTATTTGATGGTGGGGCTGCTGCTCACGAATTTCGCCAATATCATCGCGGAATTCTCCGGCGTGGCGGCGGCAGGCGAGCTGCTCGGAGTGCCCAAGTGGATCAGCGTGCCGATCGCGGCGATCTTCGTCTGGGCACTGGTGGTGGCGGGAACCTACGCGACCGTCGAGAAGGTGTTTCTCGTGGCCACGCTGTTCTACGCGGCCTACATTATCACCGGATTTCAGGTCCAGCCCGACTGGACGGAAGTTGGACGATCTCTGGTGCTGCCACAGATCACGCGCGAGCGCGCCTATTTGCTGATGATGATCGGCCTGATCGGCACCACCATCGCGCCGTGGATGCAGTTTTATCAGCAGGCGTCGGTGGTGGAAAAAAATATTTCCGTCAAGAATCTCCATCTGTCGCGGATGGACACGATTTTCGGCGGAATCACGGTGAGCCTCGTGGCGCTGTTTATCGTCGTGGTGTGCGCGGAAACTCTGTATCCGCACGCGGTGCGGATTGACACGGCGGATCAGGCGGCCAAGGCACTGGTGCCGCTGGCGGGACGGTTTGCGGCCACGCTGTTCGCGGTCGGACTCCTGAACGCGAGTTTGTTCGCGGCTTCGATTCTGCCGATCTCGACGTCCTACACGATCTGCGAAGCGCTGGGTTGGGAATCGGGCGTGGATCGCAAGTTTTCCGAAGCGCGGCAGTTTTACGTTTTGTACACCGCGCTCATCGTGGTCGGCGCGGCGGTGGTCATGATGCCGGGCGTGCCGCTGATTTCGGTGATGTTCTATTCGCAGGTGGTCAACGGGATCATGCTGCCGTTCACGCTGATTCCGATTCTGCTGTTCGCCAGCAGCAAGCGGCTGATGGGCGAGCACGTCAACGGCCGCGCCTACAATATTTTCTGCTGGGCGTTCGTGATCGCGATCTCGCTGATGTCGCTCATGTGGCTGGCGATGCAGTTCGGAGGAGTGGAGTAGAACAACTTATGAACGATGAATGGTAGCGCCGCACGGCTGTGCGCTTCCTCGGTGAGGATGAAAACCGGCGACCCGAAAGGGCCGCCGGTTCGATCTCAGGAAAGGCGAAGGTGTGGGGCTATTTCATCAGCAGCATTTTCTTGGTGGCGGTGAATTGGTTTGCCGTCAAGGTGTAGAAGTAGATGCCGCTGGGAAGGCCGGAACCGTCGAAGCGCGCGCGATGTAGGCCACCTGCGCGAGCTTCGTTCACCAACGTTGCCACCTCTTGACCCGCTATGTTGAACACGCTCAGTACGACGTGTTCAGACTCTGCGATTTCGAAAAGGATCTCGGTCGCAGGGTTGAAGGGATTGGGATAGTTCTGGTAGAGTGCGTAAGTCAGCGGCGATACGATGGAAACACCCGCCTGATCGTCTGGATATCGCCGATCCACTCCGACGAACCGCCGATATTTTCTGCAGCCAGACGGTAGCGATAGGTCAGGACGAACCGGCGCGTTGCTTAGTGGCCGTCCCAGGCTTTCACAACGTAGAACAACAACGGGGAAGATGCTCCGTCCTCAATCCGGTAACTGTTGGTGGTGGTGCTACCGACATAATTGTCGAACGTCCCCTCGGGATTTGTGTCCTGATAGATGCGGTAAACGGGACTGCCGTCGTCCAGCCATGTCAAGACGATATCCGGACCATCAACGGCAATGACGAGTTCTTCCGGCGAATCAAACGGCGACCACCGGAATATCTCAAGACAGGTGAACGACGCAACTATGACAAGATCGTCCTTCCATTCGACATCCTGTGGGCTCCCTCGTGTGGGAATGAGGGCCAAGCGGTTCATAGAGCCGTCAAACAACGCCAGTGGGCCATTTAGATTACCAACAACCAGTCGTCCGCCGAACGCCGCTGTCCAGTCGAGGGCTGTCGCGAAACCCCCAGTTGGAGTGCACGGACGAATCGGCGTTGGAATCTCAGGATTGGTCACATTGATCTTATAGATGCCCGAATCTCCTGCGGCTATCCAGACCTCGTTAGCATTAGGCATGACGGCGTCACGGAATTCGGGCGGCAGACCACAGATCAGCGGCCGCACCAAGTCATAGCCGACGCAGGCAAGATAGTCCAGCCCACGAAAGCACCCTTGTCCTCCCATCCACACCCGATACCCGTTGGGTGTCAAAGCAAAGGATACAACGTTGAAACCGGCATTTTCATACGGGGCGCACTCCTGCGGCGGTAGCGGCCATGATCGGAACTTTCGAAGGCCGGTACTTTCGCATGCAACATAGACCGCACTTTGGTCATCAGTGTTGGTCTTGACACTGATCCCGATTCCGTCGTACGTTGAAAGCAGCGGCCAGCGGTATTCATCCATCACTGGATGGAGGGGATCAGAAACGTTGATCCGGTACAGGCTATCGCGTTCGGCGTCGCCCAGCCATACGAAGTTACCCGCCGATTGCGCATACTGGAAAACGATACCCTTGGTGTCATGATTTCCGGCTGGATTCAATTCCGCCACACGCTGCGGATTCAACGGATCGCTGATATCGAAGACAGATAGGAAATGCAAGCCTTCAGCTATATAAGCGTGGTTGCCATAAACTGTCACTGCGCAGGCTTCGCCAGGCAATCCGCATATGTAACCGAGTGGTTCCAGCGTCTCGCCGGAAACAAATCCGGACAATGTAAGAAACAGAGTGCCAAGGGCAAGAAAGTGAATGAGGTTTTTCATAGTAAATTTCCTGGTTGAATAGGACCGAAAAATGATAACTCTCTTGCGAAAACGAGGGCTAAGTTACCCCTCAAAACTTACGAATTAGCGGTCCCATGATAGTGACACCTTCAGGTTGCAGACCCCTGCCAGCAAAACGCCGGCGAGCAGTGCTTTGAAAAACAGACTTTTCTCCTTCATGTTGATTACTCCCTTTGATTGAAACATGACCTGACATTCGAAACGATGTGTCACAATATTTATATGTGGGGGGTGAGATGCAACAGTTATGATAGAACTTCGCAAAATGGAGCGCCTTATCGTTTGATAGAGGCAAGCTTCGGAAGTGGCCGCGTCTTGGCCTACTCGTCTGTCGGGCAGTGGATAGATCCGACCAGAGAGTGCTCGAACGCGCTGGTGCCTCTCTTTCTGTAGGCTTATTCTGCAGGAAGCAGGGGTCGGCTGCAAGCAGCCGACACCGCGGGCAAAGAGGAATTGTAGCGCCGCACGGCAGTGCGCCGTTTCTGCCATTGCGGGTCGGGAGACCCACCACGGTGGCGATAGGCAACGGCGCGATGAATCGCCCCGGTAATTGAAAAAGATCGGGCCGAGGGAAATTCCCTCGGCCCTTCTTGTTTGCGAAGGCGCGGTTGAGTTGTGTTATACCAGCAGGCTCGCGAGTTCCACGCTGCGCTCGATGTGATCGGGAGTCGCGAGCGGCGGGAAGGCGATGGGAACGGGCGCGCCGAGGATCACGCCCGCCGCGCGATGTTCTCCCGTGAGCATGACTGCGTCGGTTAGTGACAGGAAGCTTCCGAAGTCGGGCGGAACGAGCAGATCGGCCTCGCCCGCGATGTCCGTCTTCACTTTTTTCTCGCGTACAGCCTCGGGACTGACGGCCAGATCAAGCCCGAGCGGTCCGTCCACGCACGCCTTACCGAATTGCCCGCGCGCGCTCATCTGCGCCAGCGGAGCCTGCCATAGAGTGGATTTCACTCCGGGCGTCACGAGTTCCACGCACGAGAGCAGCGCGACGCGCGGAGCCGCTTCGCCGAGTTTTTGCAAAGAGGCGATCATCGTCTGCAGGCTCGCGCTTGCCGCCACAATATTCGTATAATCGCAGAGCGGTGAGAAGCCGATCCACAGCAGTTTGGGATAGGCGGTCAGTTCGAGCGCCATGAGAATCGTTACATCGGGAGCTCTGTCCGCGCGCGGAACGCACGAAACGACGCGAGCGTCATCCACGCCCGAGCACAGTACCGCGTCGCCGTCTTCCGGTTTCGCCTCCGCCAACGCCGCTTCGAGATCGGAGCGGACGTCTCCCTTGAACCAGCGAATCTTCCCGCCGCGCTTCGTCCAGAAATCGAGCGCAGTTTTTTCGATCTCGCCGCACACGCGCAGGGAGCCGGTCTTTTTTCCGGCGGAGGCTGCGGTCACATCGGAAAATTTCATTGCTCCTCCCCGGCGATCACGGCCGCCAGCGCGAGCGAGGCCAGTTTGTTCTCCGGCGGATCGGCGCGCGAGACCAGCGAGAGCGGCACGCGCGCTCCGGTGATCACGCCCATGAACGTGCAGCGGCGGAATTTCGTGAACGCTTTCACGGTGATATTGGTTTCCTCGATAGTGTGTGACACCACGATGTCAGGATCGCCCGCCACGTCGCTCGAAAAACGCTCGGAATATTTTCCCGCGAACGCGGCGCGAAACGTGAGCGGCCCTTCGATATTGCGGACGATGCCGCGTACGAAACACGCGCGGGCAACGGCGGCGGTCTCGATGGTCGAAGGGTAATCCGTCGTCGGCTGGTTTGCCACACCCAGCAGCGCGACCTTCGGCTCGCCGACTCCGATCAGGCGCGCGACGCGCACGGCGTTTTCCACGATGGCGATGCGCTGTTCGAAGTTCGGTGCGGACACCACTCCGCCGTCGGTAAACGACAGCAGTTTTGGATAGCCTTCGATCTCCAAGACGGCGCAATGGGAGAGCAGTTTGCCCTGCCGCAGCCCGGCTTTCGGGGCAAGCAGCGCGCGCATGATATCCGAGGTCGCGACTTTTCCCTTCATCAGAATCTGCGCGCGTCCCTGCGAGCAGAGTTCGACGGCGCGGGTGACGCTTTCCTGAACTCCGTCAGCCTGAACGATTTCGAGCTTCAGCGAATCGAGCTGCAGCTCGCGCAGCGCGGCCTCGGTCTTCGCGGCGTTTCCGACAAGAATCGCGGAGGCGAATTCTCTCTTCACCGCCTCCGACACCGCGCGCACGACGTCGGAATCCTCCGCGCCCGCGATCGCGACGACGGGTTTTTTTCGTTGGGCAAGTTCCCGCGCGCGGGCGAGAACGTCGGATGTGGTTTTCAGCATGTCAGTAATCGTGAGGTTCTTCTTCTCCGTTCAGAATTCGATAAGCGCCCGCCGCCATCGCTTCCAGTTCGCGCTCGCCGGGATAAACGAGAATCTCGCCGAGGAACGCGACGTATTCCGAGAGCGATGTTACGAGGCGCGGGGAATTCGCGAGTCCGCCGGTGAGCACGATGGCGTCGAGGCGTCCCTTCAGCGCGGCCGCGCACGCTCCGATCTCTTTCGCGGTTTGATAGATCATCGCGCGCAGAATCAGATCGGCTTCGGCGTCACCCTTCCCGATCCGCGCTTCCACCTCGCGCAGATCGTTCGTGCCGAGATAGCCCTTGAGTCCCGCGTTTTTCGAGAGCTCGGCTTTCAGTTCGGCGAGCGACGTCTTTCCCGACGCCTGCAAATCCAAGAGTCCTTCGAGCGGCAGCGCGCCGGCGCGCTCGGGAGAAAACGGCCCCATGCCGAGCAGCGCATCGTTGACGTCAATGATTTTTCCGCCGATTACCGCCGCGATGGAAATGCCGCCGCCGAGATGCGCGATGACGAACCGCGCATCGGCGATCCCTTTGCCGATTTTCTTGGCGGCGAGATGCGCGCACGAGCGAATGTTCAGCGCGTGCGAGCGCGAGCGGCGCACGATGCCCGGAAAACCGGACACGCGCGCGACGTCGGCGAAGTCGTCCACGGTAATCGGATCCACCACGAAGGCGGGCACGTTCCATTCCTCTGCCAGAGTCCGAGCCAGCGGCGCGCCCTGATTCGAAGGATGTTTGGAATACTTTTCGGAGAGTAAATCCTCGATCATCGCGTCGCCGATGCGATAGGTTCCGGCACGGAGCGGACGCAGCGGCCCGCCGCGTCCGACCACGGCGCGCGGCTTATAGTCAGAGATTGCCGGAGCGATCATCTCGCGCAGGTGCTTCACGCGCAGCGGCAGAAGCTCGCGCATGGAAACGCGCGGTTCGCCTTCGTGCGTGACGTTTAGCTGAAGCAGGATTTTCCCGTCCGGCCCGACGAAGCCGATCTTGGTGGAGGTCGAGCCGGGATTAATGACGAAGATGCAGTCGGTGTTCATGTGGCGAAAACTCAAAGGTGATTTGCGCGGTCGGTTGCAAGCAACCGACACGGCGCGATACGTCTATGCGGTGTCGGCTGCTTGCAGCCGGCCCGCCCCATTCCGGCCGCGCGAGGACGCACGGCTCGGCGAGATTTATCGCGGAGCGGTTTGTTGTTCGAGCGAGCGCAGTTGCTTCATGATCTCGTTGCGAATTACATCGCTGTTGACGAGCAGTTCTTCGAGCGCGAGCTGCAAGCCCATCATAAGCAGCGTATCGCGGAGGCTGATCGCGCGTTCCATCTGCAGATCGAGCAGCGCCATCTGCTGCTGCATGACCGCCTCGCCAATCAGCCGCCCGACTTCCTCTTCCACCTTTGGATCATTGAACTTGTGTTCGAGTTTGGTGATGAGTTCGCGAACGCGCGCTTCGGTGAGTTGATTGATGGAGTCGGCGCGCATCTGAAACACCAGCGCGCCCGGATCAATCACCAGACGGGGAGAAGCGGTATCAGTGGGCATGCCAAAGGTATCCGCCGCGGAGGATTTGCGTTCGACGATGATCTCCGCTCGCTGGGCGAATGAAGTCAGAGCGAGAAGCGCGCAGACGAAAAACGATAGGAAAGTTTTCATGGAACGTGAGCCTGAGCTTCGGAAAGTGATGTGGACGTGAGCACCATGCCGGCGACGATGAAACTTGCGCCGACGAGCGTGGCTCCGGCGGGCGCGACACCGAGCAGGATCCACGAGGCGACGCCCGCGAACACGGGTTCAAACGCGTAGATGATCGCGGCGGCGGTGGCGGAGATGCGCGGCTGATAGCGAAGCTGCCCCCATAGACCGAACGCCGTTGCGAGCAACGCGGTCACGGCCAAAGCCCAGAGCAGCACGGGGGATAATTCCAATCGCGGAGCTTCGGTGGGAACGAGCAGCGCTCCGAGTGCCGCAACCACCAGAATTTGCAGCCACGTCAGCTGAATTTCGCCGCCGCGCACCGCCCAACGCCCGACCAATACGACCTGCAGAGCGAAACTCACCGCGCAGAAGAGCGTCAGAATATCGCCGAGGTTCAATCCGCCGGTCTGAGGCTGGGCCATGATCGCCGTGCCAAGAAACGCGAGCAGCGCCGCCGCGAGTGATCGCAGCCCGATCCGCGCGCGAAACAGCAGCCACGCGAACAGCGGAGTCATGGGAACCAGCGTGCCGGTCAGGAATCCCGAGCGAGCGGCGGTGGTGTGAGCGAGGCCGATGGTCTGGAACGCGTAGCCGCCGAAGAGGAACAGCCCCAGAGCCAGTCCCTTCCACGTGAGGTCGCGATTCAACCGGAAGGCGCGCGGCCAGACCAGAATCGGAAAAATCGCCGCGGCCAGAGTAAATCGAAGTGTGACAAAGACCAAGGGCGAGGCCGAGCGGAGGGCAGCCTGTACGAGCGGGAAGGTCAGCCCCCAAACGGCGCTCAGCGCGAACAGGATCAGGCAGGCGGCAAGCACGTCCCAAGATAAGGAATTTTCCCACAAGGCGCAACGACAATCGGGTCGGCTGCAAGCAGCCGACACCGCGTATAGAAACAGTAGGGGCGGCCCTGTGTGGCCGCCCGCTTTCGGATTCGCCCCAACGGTCACGACATGTCGTGACCCTACTTCACCAGCAGAATCTTCTGCATCACGGCTTGTTCGCCTGCGTGCAACCTCAGGAAATACACGCCCGATGCCAGATCGGACGCATGAAGCGGAACGGAGTGTTCGCCCGCCTCCTGCGGATTCAGCTCGATCCGTTTGGCTTCGCGTCCGAGGATATCGTAGAGCGTGATTCGCACCGCTTCCGGCTGTGGCAGCGTGAAGCGAATATTTGTCGTGAGATTGAAGGGATTAGGGGCGACGGCAACCTGAATATCCCCTTGTGTGATCCCGCTGCTATCAACGCCCTGGGCGCGCAAAGGAACTTGGAAATAATGAGTTCCGGCCGATACCGTTAGATATCCGAAAAACGAGCCGGTGCGAGTCGGCGTAAACCGAACCGGCACGATGAAATTCTTGCCCTGAAACGGTTCCACACGCGGCGCGGTGAACGGATGGCTCGCATACACCGCCCCAAGAAAGCCTGAGTAGCGCAGCGTAATTCGTAATGTATCTTCCGCCGTGGTACCCACTGGCACATTGCCAAAGTTGATTTCGTCCGGTTCGCTCCAGGCCCGGTCTTCCACGATTGTGTCAAAATTCCACAAACGTTCGTCGTAGTGGAAATTCAGCAAGTATCCCGTGCCCCCGTTGTTCGTTCGATCCAAGCGTCCGGTGACCCGTTGAGCGAGGCTTCCATTGATCCAGACCACGCCGCGATGATCGGGTGAGCAGTCACAGACATAGCCGCTGTCCGGATCATTCTGATTCTCGAAGGTGAAACTCCCGCCCAGCGCCCACAGCGACGCGGTGATGACGACATTAGTGAGAGCAGGATTCGTTTGGCTACCACCAAGCCCAGCCGAGTTCTCGCGACCGTTGGCGGGAGTGTTGCGAATCTTGATATCGCCTTCCGAGACGAGAACGAGTAGATTGTTACTAGAGTACGGTACGGTTCCGGTGTTCTGATTTGCATCAGCATAGCGGAGATTGTCTTCAATCCCAATGTCGTGGGAACAACCGAGACAGACGCGCCCAGAAACGATTCCCTTGACACGGAGCGGCGCATCTACGAAAATGCAGGTGTTCGCCAAATGGCTGAGGACAATCATCCAGCTATCTGTACTGTCCATGACGGTTCCCAATCGCCACCGCCACATCCTGCAGATACCGTCTCCGAATCGCACATAGTAATGATAGCCGGGTTCACCGTAGAAATGTCCCTGCTCGGCCGCGCGCTCGCGGAGTTCATCGGCGTGCTCAGGAATCAGAACGGGCGGAGCATTGAAGGCCGGCGGCACGCAGAAGTAGGGATCGTAGTTGGGACCCCGTACGAAGCTGTCCGCCGAGGTTGAAACGAGTTCGTAGAAAATCGGGTCCCAACCTATCCACGGAGCGTCGTTGGAATGAACGCGGCCGGACAGCGTGTCGCCATGCCAGTGGGTCCAGTCTTCCCGACCGGGAAACCAGCAGTTTACTTCGTCCGCGAGCCAAGCGTACTCAAAGGAATACACCACACCGGTGACAACGGCGAGGAGGAGTGCAACGACTACTATCGAAAAAACGGATTTCATCGCATCGTCTCCTATTTGATAAGGAGAATTTTCTGCATCACGACCTGTTCGCCTGCGTGCAACCTCAGGAAATACACGCCCGATGCCAGATCGGACGCGTGAAGCGGAACGGAGTGTTCGCCCGCCTCCTGCGGATTCAGCTCGATCCGTTTGGCTTCGCGTCCGAGGATATCGTAGAGCGTGATTCGCACCGCTTCCGGCTGTGGCAGCGTGAAGCGAATATTTG
>JAQTRJ010000237.1 GCA_028711875.1 bacterium
ATGACCGAGACCATGCCGGACGTGTTGTTCCTGCCGAACGCATTGACCGACACGGCACAGGACGTGCTGCGAGCGGCGGGACGGCTCGATGTGCTGATCGCGTGTCTGTTTTCGGATTCGGTCGCGGAGTCACGAAGCCTTCCACAGCTTACCGAGTTGCAAGGACGGTGCGATCTCTTTTTCTGTCCGAATCAAACGATTACACAGGCACTTCAGGAGCGGCTACGAATCGCGCTGGCAAGGCTGCGCACGGTAGCACCCGACGCGCAGAATCACCACAGGAAAACCGCCGAGACGGTGGCGATGTACTTAACAGAAGCGGTGGCGAAACGGACGCGAATACGGCGCGGGCGGACGGCGGCGATTCCCGTCACGGAATCCGCACCGGCGTAAAGACATTGACCAGAATCCCCGGCAACTCCCGTCTTTTCAGGCGGGAGTTTTTACTCTTGTGGATCGCGCAAATATTCCGTAGATTGCGGGCGCTTGTGGCAGACCCCCCTTATCCCCCTACGAAGCGGGGGAAAATGAAAGCGGAAGCACGCCACGGTTGGATTGTCTCGCCAAGAATGAGATTCCGGACGCCCGCACGGGGAAGAAACGCAATGGCGCTGCGGGATCTGCGCGGTGTCCGGAATGACAATCATGCTTTATCCCCTCACGAAGCGGGGGAAAATGGTTAGGGATCAGGATGAGTCAGGCGCATGGAAGATGATCGCAGGTTGCAGCGGGCGGCGCTGATTGTCGCCGCACTCAGTTCGTTCGTCGGGCCGTTCATGGGATCATCGGTGAACGTGGCGCTGCCGTCCATCGGCGATGAATTCGCGATGGGCGCGATCCGTCTGGGATGGGTGAATACGTCTTATCTGCTGGCGGCGGCGGCCTTCCTGATTCCGCTGGGACGGCTGGGCGATATTTTCGGAAGGAAACGGATCTATCTGCAAGGCGTGTTCGTGTTCACGCTGGCATCGGCGCTGGTGGCGATCGCGCCATCGAGCACGGCGCTGATCGCGTTCCGCGTGCTGCAGGGCATTGGGAGTTCGATGATTTTCGCCACCGGAATGCCGATTTTGATTTCGGTGTTTCCTCCCGGACAACGCGGACGGGCGTTGGGTCTTACGGTCGCATCGGTCTATCTCGGGTTATCGGTGGGGCCGTTCATCGGAGGGTTTATCACGCAGCACCTGGGCTGGCGGTTCGTGTTTTGGACGAATCTGCCGCTGGGATTGTTTCTGATGTTCGTGGTGTTTCGCATGCTGAAGGGAGAATGGGCGGATGCGAAGGGCGAGAAGTTCGACACAACCGGCTCGCTGATTCTGGCCGCTTCGATGACGGCAACCATGTACGGATTCACGACACTACCCGCCCTTTCTGCCGCAGCACTGATCGCGGCGGGGATAGCGGGATTCGTGGGATTCGTGAGATATGAACTGCGGGTGACGCAGCCGGTGATGGACCTGCGTCTATTCCGCAGCAACACCGTATTCGTGTTCTCGAATCTGGCGGCGCTCGTCAATTACGCCGCCACGTTCGCCGTGACGTTTCTGCTCAGCCTGTTCCTGCAGCGAGCGCGCGGGCTGACGCCGCAGGCGGCGGGGCTGGTGCTGCTCGCTCAGCCGATCATGCAAACGATGTTCTCGCCGCTGGCGGGACGGCTTTCGGATCGCGCGGAACCGCGCAACGTGGCGACGATCGGGATGGCGATCACGCTGGTGGGATTGCTCATGCTGCTGTTTGTGAATGCCGCGACATCGCTTGCGTTTCTGATCACTTGCCTGATCGTACTGGGATTCGGATTCGCGCTGTTTTCATCTCCGAACACGCACGCCATCATGGGCTCGGTGGAGCGGCGCGACGTGGGCATCGCCGGGGCGATGGTGGGAACGATGCGGCAGGTCGGCATGATGTTCTCGATGGGAATCGTGATGATGACTCTGGCGATTATGATGGGTGACGCGGAAATCGCGCCGCAGAATCAGGAAATCTTTGTGCGCAGCATGCATTTGGCGTTGGCGATTTTTGCGGTCATGTGTCTTGGAGGGATCTTCGCATCCATGGCCAGAGGCAAGATTCATCAGACGTGACCTTTGGGATTTATTTCGTTAAAATATAAATAACAATGAGTAAACATGCCTCTCTGACTTGAATGTGGATCATGGGATCATATTTAGAAACAAAACAAGCAATTGGCGGGTTTCTACAAGGGCTGATTCTGGATAATTAGCTCTTTTGGTTCTTGGAAAAGTGGAGTCGGATCGGTATTATTTAGGGAGATGAGGTTTTCGCTCTGCCAGTCGAAAGACTGACTTGGCACAAGAGACAGAGGTTGTCATCGTCAATACTCTCAACATCGGAACGCGCGGCAGCGCCCTGGCCTTAACTCAAGCACAGTGGGTGGCCGAGCGGCTCGTGGCTCTGACGGGAATCACACCCAAAGTCGTGGTCATCGAGACCACGGGCGACCGCGTGACTGACCGACCGCTCCGGGAGATCGAGGGGCGCGGTTACTTCACCAAAGAGATCGAGGAAGCGCTGTTGGCGGGCACGATTGACGCGGCCGTTCACTCATTCAAGGATATGCCGTCCAAGTCACCGGAAGGTTTAGCCCTGGCCGCGGTGAGCGTGCGTGAGGATCCGGCCGATCTGCTGGTGCTTCGGGCCGATGCCTACGAACCGGGGCGGCGCGATCTGCCGATTCGGGAAAACGCCGTCATCGGTACGAGTGCGGTGCGCCGTGAGACTCAAACGCGCGCCCTGCGTCGGGACGTGCGCACAACGGACTTGCGCGGCAACGTTCCAACGCGATTGCGGAAGCTGGAGGACGGCAACTACGACGCGATTTTTCTGGCGTCAGCCGGAGTTCGACGGTTGAAACTTGCCGTGGGCGGACTTCACGCCGCGCGGCTGGACCCCACGCGATTCGTTCCGTCGCCGGGACAGGGAGCGTTGGCGATTCAGATGCGCGAAGACGATTTGCGTTTTCGGCTGGTCAGGACTGCGCTGTGCGACAAGGAAACCCGCACGGCAACGAGCATCGAACGCGCCGTGCAGGCCCGGTTCGGCGGTGGCTGCGGATTGCCGCTGGGAGCCTACGCGCACCGGGAAAACGGCCAGTGGCAGGCACACGGTTTTTGGGGCGGCAATGACGCGAAGCCGGTGTGGGCGCAGGCCGCGGGGAACGATCCCGAACGAATCGCCGCGGAACTTTTTGCGCGGCTGTCGGGGAACGCGGAATGAAACGGCGGGTGCTCATCGCACGCGATCGGCAGCGGGCGGCGGCACTCCTTAGCGAGCTGCAGGCGCGGGGAATCGAGGGAATTTGCGTGCCGGTTACGCGCAGCGAGCCGCTCGAGAATTTACCGGAGCTTCCCGACCTTGCGGACTTCTCGTGGATCGCGTTCACGAGCGTTCACGGAGTGACGGCGTTTTCCGAATGGCTTCAGCGAACCAAGCGGTCGTGTCCCGTTTGCACTCGCTTGGCCGCGGTGGGACACGGAACGGCTGAGGCGGTTCGCGCACGGCTGCGCGAGCCGCACCTTATTCCGCGGCAGGCAACGGGAAACAGTTTGGCGGAAGAGATTATTCGCAAGAGCGGCGGGGGCCACTCGCAGGCCGTGCTGTGGCCATGCGCGCGCAAGCGAACGCGCGATTTCGAAGAGACGCTGACACAAGCGGGATTCGTCGTCACGGCATGGGAGTGCTATGAAACCGTGGCGGTGGAGTCCGCCCTTCTCTTCGCGCAACTGCAGAGCGCCGCGCCGTGGGACGCCGTGCTGCTGGCCGCTCCCAGCGCGGCGCGTTCGTTCGCCGACACCTGGCCGCCGCCGTGGGATTTCTCTGCGATCGCCATCGGCGAGACCACTGCCGCCGCGCTGAGATCCCTGGGCGTCGCGACTCCGACGGTCTGTTCGGAAGCCAGCGACCGGGGAATGCTTGAGGCGATTGCAGCCGCACTTCCGAGTCCAAACACACGATAGGAACCGGTCCCTTTGAAAGCGATACCCTTCAGCGAATCCACACGCCGCATGAACCGACAAGAATCTCCGTATCTGCGAGCCGCACGCGGGGAGTCCATCGCGCCGACA
>JAQTRJ010000238.1 GCA_028711875.1 bacterium
CCCGGCGGAGAAAATCGTTCGTCTGCATAGCACGATAGACCCCGCTGTGTTTTTCCCCGGAGAGGCCGCGCGCGATATTGACGTTCTGGTTTCGGCGCAGCTCCGCGCGCGCAAGCGGCCGCTGTTCACGCTCGACGTCTTTCGGCGGATTCTCGATGATCGTCCGGAAACTCGCTTCTGCTGGCTGGGCGACGGCCCCGAGCGGCCCGCGTTCGAGCGCGAGCTGGATCGGCTTGCGCTGCGCGACGCGGTGGAGTGGACCGTCACCGACAACGTGGCCGACTATTACCGGCGCGCGCGCGTGTTTCTCCTGTGCTCGATCAACGAAGGATTGTCGCTGGCCTGCATGGAGGCGATGGCCTGCGGCGTCGTGCCGGTGACCACCGACTGCGGCGACATGGCGGACGTGGTGAAAACCGGAATCACCGGCGCGTTGGTGTCGGTTGAAGCCGCGCCCGCGGAGTTCGCTCGGGACGTGAGTGAACTGCTGCGCGACGACGCGGCGTGGAACCGTCAGTCGCGCGCGTCGGCGGAGAGTATTTTGCGCGAACACGGTTTCGATTCGGCAACGGCGGCGTGGCGGCAATTGCTGTCGGAACTCGATTCGGAGAGACGGGAACACACGAACTGAAAGCATCCGTGAGCACACCATGAGTCGTTTTTCTTTCGGAGTTCTGGCGCTCTGTGCGCTGTTGCTCTGCGCGGCGGCCGCTTCCGCGGAACCGCGCTTCCGCGGCCGACCGGAGCTCGATGAATGCGATTCGCTGATGGCGGTCGTTATTCAACCGGACAGCGGAACGCTGCGTCTGTCGTGGTACGAACTGCCCGGCGTCAGCGAGTGGCGTATATTCCGCGCGCACAGCGCCGACTTGTCCGACTTGGAGTTTGTCGCGTCCGTGCAGAACGTCTGCACCTGGCTGGAATCGGAAACCGTCGTCAGCGAATGGGATCGAGCCTTCTACGTAGTCACGGCGGTCTGGAATCAGGGATCGCCCGATAACTACGTCGTCATCATGGATTTCGAAGAACCGCCTGATCTGCACAGCTACTCCGAGAGTGAAGACGTGGAGCCGGAATCGTGGCAGCGCGTCGTAGACGGCATGTATAATCCGTTTCGTCATTGCTTGGAGCTCTACGGCAACACCTGGAAACGCCAACCGATAGACACAGTCCGCATCCAGCCCGGAACCATCTGGCAGGTGGCGGCGAAAGCCGAACCGTTCGGCGAGAGTCAGGCGATCGGCATGGCCGACTCCGCCAACGAAATGTGGTATGGACTGTGGGGAACCGAACTCCGGCAGCTCGCCTCGTGGAACAATGCTTATCAGGGTTGGCAGCCTGACAGCACGTGGGCGATCTTCGATCTGCCGGTGGCCGAGGACTGGATGGGACGGTTCGGCTACTATCCGTCCATCACGAGCTTGCTCTACTGCAACGACGCCGACGCACGCACGGGTGTCTTTCGCGTCGAACAAATTCGCGATATCACCGGCACGATCAACCTGCCGCCTCATGCGCGATTCCGCTGGGAAATCACCGGCTATCCCGCGCCCGATACGATGGAGGTGACTTTCTGTTCCATGGGCTGCGATCCGGATGGACCGCTCTATCGGCACTTCTGGTCGCTCGGAGACGGCACGTTTTCGCGCGCGGAGCGGCCGGTGCATCGCTATCCGGCCGGCGCGTCCTATCGAGTGGCGCTGTCGGTTCGCGATACGTCGAATCGCGTGGATTGGGTGATCAACACGGTGGCGGATACGTCGGCTGGCGGTTCCGGCTCGATTTCCGCGCTGTTCGCCGGCGACGTCATGATGGCGCGTCGCTACGAGGGCGAAGGGGGAATCATTCCGACTCAGGGAGTGAATGCCATTTTCGAGCGTATTCGTCCTCTGGTTTCGTCCGTGGAACTGGCCATGTGCAATTTAGAGTGCCCGCTGACTAATGCCACCGAGCATCATCCGACCAAGATGTATTACTTCAAGGGGCGTCCCGAATATGTCGAGGGTCTGGTGTTCGCCGGGATGGATTATTGTGCAACGGCCAACAACCACACCTTCGATTATCTGGAACCGGGCATGTCCGAGACCATGCACGTGCTGGACTCGGTCGGGATTCTGCAATGCGGATCGGGCGATAACGACGAAATCGCGCGACAGCCGGTCTTCTTCTCGAAGAACGGGCTATCCGTGGCGATTCTATCCTTCTGCAATCGTGACGGATCGTGGGACAACGAGCAGCCTTATCTCGGCGCCGGGCCGAACCGTCCCGGTTTCGCCATGTGGAACCGTTCGGCTATCGAGCAGACGATCCCGCAGGTCCGTGACATCGCCGATCTGGTCATCGTGCAGGTTCATTCGGGAATCGAGTACGCCACCGAACCGCCCACCCGGCACGACAACGAATCGGACCGCCGCGAGTGGGATGAGGTGATTTGCAGCGTCATTCCCGACACCGCCGACGTGGATCTGCGCCGCTATGCCTTGGACCAGGGCGCCGATCTGGTGGTCAATCATCATCCCCACGTGATTCAGGGCTGCGAATGGTATGACGGCAAACTCATCGCGCACAGCATGGGCAACTTCGCCTTCGATCAGCAATTTCCCGAAACGTTCTTCACGATGGCGATTACGACCACCCTGAGTGCTGGCGGGGCGAACGCTTTCATT
Source organism: bacterium (assembly GCA_028711875.1). Taxonomy (GTDB): domain Bacteria; phylum Electryoneota; class RPQS01; order RPQS01; family RPQS01; genus JAHJDG01. The sequence continues at coordinate 2,667 of JAQTRJ010000238.1, forward strand.
CTCCAGCCGATCTATATTCAAGGTTACATTCCCGGCCCGGCCACCGGCGAACTCGGGGGGGCGATCATTGACTATATTGCCGATCTCTCCCGGCCCATGAATGCGTGGGTCATGCGTGCGCCCGGTGCCGATACGGCCCGCATTATTCCGGTGGGAACGCGCGCCAGTTGCGAGTCCCAGGATTACGTTCTCGAAATCAGGCTGACGACGCAGGATACCGTTGCGATCTCAGCGCCCTGCTTTCTGGAAGGTGGAGGCTTTCTGACGCAGCTTGCGGCAAGTGGAATGGGAGTCGAGTATCGGGTCGGGCGGGAGGTGCTCTGGTACGGCAACATGGAGGACGAGGGGGCGCAGCCGTGGGACTTGAACAGCAATTATGAGCGGCTCGATTCCACCGTGGCCTATCGGGGGAACCGCAGCCTGCGCCTGAACCGGGCGGGGGGAGGGAACAACAGCGTTAGCACAAATCTGTACTATCGCTGGCCGTGGGTAGATGGGACTTATTCGGTTTCCGGCTTCATTCGGGGTCAAAATACACGTGAAGTAAGGCTTGAATTCAGATTCTGGAACTCCCGGACGGGCGGGAGTTTAATGTCAGTGGATTCGGTCGGCGGAGAGCTCAGCGGCTCGTTTATCTGGACTCAGGTGTGGAAGGATCTCGTTCAGCCAGACTACGGGCGCTATTTCGATATGCGTGTGAATCTAAGGTCTCCGGCGTCTGGCGAGGGATTCGTGTGGTTTGACAATATCGCGCTGATTCAGTGGGAGGCCTGGCGGAGCGGCCCGGCCGAGCTTCCGTTCCCCAGCAACCTAAGCTACGTTCAGATTCGGGCCCCGCAGGGCACGGAATCCTCGACGATAACCTACCGCCGCGAATGGTACTATCCGCTCGAGATCTCGGGCGAATGAATCAGCCGCTGATCGTCCGGCGTCCGAGTGCGGCCGCCAGTCCGGTCACAATCAGCCCGCCCGCGATCCCGATCAGCAGCGTCAGCCAGAGATAACCGCCGCAGGATCCGCCATTCTCCCGCGCCGTTTCAGCAGCCGATTTCATCAGCACCAGATAGGTCGTCCCGCCGGTTTTCGGCTGATAGACGAGAACGTTCTGCCGCCCGGACTCGGTGCTCGATGTGGTGAACAGAGATTGCCCCGGCTGCAAGCCCCGCAGCTCCTCCAGTCGTGATTTGAATTCGGGTGACATCGCCGCAATCTCGCCCACGTTTCCCCGCAGTCGGATCGTGGTCTTCAGTGCTGTCTCCCATTCGCTGGGAACGGAAGACCGACCGATGACCGGCGGAATCCGGCTCAGACAAAAATACTCAACCAGATTGGCTTCTCTGAGGAGCATCTGGTGAGCTTCACTCTGATCGCCACTTCCGATAGACGGACAGGTGACCAGCGTGGCCGACAGAT
>JAQTRJ010000239.1 GCA_028711875.1 bacterium
CCGCAGGTCTTACTGCCGGATTTATATCGGCTGGGCGGCGCGCGCAGTTTACGCGGTTATCGCGAAGAGCAGTTTCTCGGTTCCCGCATCGGCTGGGCTTCGATTGAGATTCGCTATTGGCTTGGCTCCGCATCGCGATTCTTCGTCTTCGGCGACGCGGGAGGAGTCTATCGTGCGATCCGCACCGAAGCTGCGCAGAGCGAAAGTACGCGGATTCGCACGTCCGCGGGTCTCGGAATTCGAATCGGTACGGACATCGGAATCTGGGGATTCGACTATGGCATCGGGCAGGAAGACCGCCTGTTGAACGGCAAACTCCACGTATCGCTGCTGAGCACATTCTAACATCATCAAACCACAACGACGAGTGAAGCGAGAACTTCTTACCAATCCGACTGTCACCGAAACCCGCATTGCGCTGGGGGAAGACGTGCATCTCATCAATCTGTTTGTCGAACGACCGGAGCACGAGCGTCACACCGGCGACGTGTATAAGGGAATCATCCGCAAAGTCATGCCGGGAATGCAGGCGGCTTTCGTCAATATCGGATGGGAGATTGACGGTTTTATCCACTTCTCCGATCTATTCCAGTCGGCGGTGGAAATGGCTGAGGGTGTGGACGCGGACGAAGTCTCCATGCCCGAAAAGCGTCCCGGCCGGCGTCGTCCATTTAAGGCGCGTCCCGATCTGAAGGCGGGGCAGGAGATTCTGGTGCAAATCTCCAAGGAACCGATCGGGAGCAAAGGCCCGCGCCTGACGTCGCAGATTTCCCTGCCGGGGCGATTTCTGGTGCTGGTCCCCGGCGATAATCTGGTTGGAGTGTCGAAGCGGATTCCCGATCTCAAGGAACGGAAGCGGCTGAAGACGATTCTGCAGGATATTCGCCCGGAGGGTTTCGGGCTGATCTGCCGGACGGTCGGGGAGGGCAAATCGGAAACGGAAGTGAAGCGCGATCTGAGAATCATGATGCGGCTCTGGAACCTGATGGAGAAGCAGATTGAAAAAAATCCCGCGCCGTCGCGCGTCCACAAGGAAGCACCGCTGACGTCGAGCGTCATCCGCGATCTGTTCGGCCCGGAGGTGGATCAGGTGGTTCTCGACAACCACCGGCTGTTTCGGGAGATTCGTTCTTACGTACGTTCGGTCGCTCCCACGCTGCTCGACCGGATCAAATACTACGACGGCAAGGAACCGATTTTCGACGCCTTCAACATAGAATCGGAAATCGAGAAGGGAATTGCCCGCAAAGTCTGGTTCGGCGGCGGCAGTTATCTAATTATCGAGCAAACTGAGGCGGTGGTGACGATTGACGTTAACTCGGGGCGCTTCATCGGCAAGGAAAAGCAGGAGGAAAACAGCCTGCGTGTCAATCTCAAAGCGGTTCAGGAAATCGCGCGGCAGCTTCGGCTGCGCGATCTGGGCGGCATTATCATCATGGACTTCATTGACCAGATGGAAGAAAAGAACCGCCGCAAGATTTACGAGGCGATGCGGCAGGCGCTGAAGGATGATCGCGCGAAATGGGATCTTGCGCCGATCAGTCAATTCGGGATCATGGAGATGACGAGGCAGCGAACCAAGGACTCACTGCTCCACACGTTTAACGAGCCATGTCCAACCTGCGCCGGAACGGGGATGGTCATCGTCAAAGAAACCGTAGTGACCCAATTGCAGACGTGGGTTCGTCGCTTCCGCGCTCAGACCGGAGAGATGGGGCTGACGATCCGCGCACATCCGGAAGTCGTTGAATTTATCACACATGGATTGAAATCCCATCTCCGCCAGATCATGTGGGAATCGTTCATGTATATCAAGCTGGAAGCTGATCCGACTGTAAAGCTTGAAGAATTCAAATGTTACAGTTGGAAACAGCAACAAGAGGTGACTGACCAATTCCGTGGAAAGGCCACTTGACAACGACCGAGGAAATCCATATATTCTGAGCCTTTGGAATAACCGGAAGCAAATGATGTACGCCGTTGTTACCGCTGGTGGCCGTCAGCTTAAAGTGCGGCCCGATGAAAAATTGCGCGTGGACTTTCTGCCCAACACGAGCGAAGGCGAGCAGGTGGTTTTCGATAAGATTTTGCTCGTGTCGAACGATCAGGGCATCCGCGTCGGTTCTCCGTTCGTGGACGGCGTCGTCCGCGCTACAGTCCTGTCCCACGGGCGCGACGATAAAGTGATCGTCTACAAGAAAAAGAAGCGTGTGGACTACCACAAGAAGCAGGGAAATCGTCAGGACTTCACGACGGTCCGCATTGACTCGATCGAAGCGTAGTTTATTCGCAAGAGCACGGAGCCTCTATCATGGCACATAAAAAGGGACAAGGATCATCGCGCAACGGGCGGGACAGCCAGCCGAAAATGCTCGGCGTGAAGCGTTTCGCCGGGCAATTCGTGCAGGCCGGAGAAATCCTCGTCCGGCAGCGCGGGACAAAAATCAAGCCCGGAACCAATGTGGGCCTGGGGCGCGACCACACGCTGTTCGCGCTGCTCCCCGGCACGGTTCAATTCATGACCTTCGATGCCGGCCGCCGCAAGCGGGTGAACATTCTCCCGCTGGACTCCTGATTCCAGACTCCCCCGGTGCCGCCGGGATTCAGTGCGCTTCAGTAGATTCCTCTGCGCGGTCCCGTTTTCGAGACCGCGTTTTCTCTTCCGGTCTTCTGCCTCCTCATTTTTTTCGTTCTTCCGATGGAATGTCAATCCAAGTGTGATAACTTTCGCCATCCTCAACCAAGGGAAATAGTTCCATGAAAGTCACCGTTATCGGCGCCGGCAACGTCGGCGCAACCGTAGCCTATGTACTGGCCCAGAAGGGCATCGTCAACGACATCGTGCTGATTGATGTCCTCGAGGGAGTTCCGCAGGGCAAGGCTCTCGATATGTATCAATCCGCCGCGGTGGAGCGCTATGACACGCGGATCGTTGGCACCAACGCCTATGCCGACACCAAGGACTCCGACATCATCGTGATGACCGCCGGCAAGCCGCGCAAGCCCGGAATGTCGCGTGAAGACCTGCTCGACGTCAATATCGCCATTGTGAAGGATGCCGTGGGCAAAGCGGCCAAGCTGTCGCCCAAAGCCATCATCATTGTGGTCTCCAATCCGCTCGATGCCATGTGCTACGGCGCGCTGAAAATTTCCGGCTTCCCGGCCCAGCGCGTGTTCGGAATGGCGGGAATTCTCGATACCGCGCGCTTCCGCTGCTTCCTGTCTTCAGCGCTCAACGTGTCCATGAAAGACATCTCGGCGATCGTTCTGGGCGGACATGGCGACACGATGGTTCCGCTGGCCGGGCAAACGCTGATCGGCGGCGTTCCGCTCACCAGCCTGCTGGCCAAGGATAAGATTGACGCCATCGTAGAGCGCACCCGCAATGGTGGGGCGGAGCTGGTAAAACTCATGGGAACCTCCGCATGGTACGCTCCTGCCGCAGCCGCGGTGGAGATGGTGGAGAGCATCGTGCTCGATCAGAAGCGTGTGCTGCCCTGTGCCGCGTGGCTGACCGGCGAGTATGGCCACAAGGACCTTTACATGGGCGTGCCTACGATTCTCGGCCGCGGCGGCGCGGAAAAGATTCTCGAGATTCCGCTGAGCGCTGAAGAAAAGGCGATGTTCGATGCGTCCGCCGCCAAAGTCTTGGGAACGGTGAAGGACACGCAGGCGCGGATGTAGCTTGGAGTGCGCGAACGTTCCCTGTGGCAACCTGAGGAAGTGACATGAAAACGGTCGGCGTGGTCCTGGCCGGATGCGGCCACATGGACGGAGCCGAAATCTCCGAATCCGTTCTCACGTTGCTGGCACTGTCTCGCGCCGGAGTTGCCTATCAATGTCTGGCGCCGGACGTGAATCAGATGCACGTGGTGAATCACCTCAAGGCGGAACCCACCGGCGAAACGCGGAGTGTACTCGTCGAGGCCGCTCGTATTGCCCGCGGCAGGATTCTGCCGCTCGACGATTCGTGGGTGGACAAACTCAACGCGGTGATTTTCCCAGGGGGTTTTGGCGCGGCCAAGAACTACTGCGACTGGGCCGTGAAAGGCGACGCCTGTTCGAT
>JAQTRJ010000240.1 GCA_028711875.1 bacterium
GTCGGTCTCCTGCACTTCCAGTTTAAAGGCCTCGGCGGCCGCCTTCCAACCGTCTTGCTTCGCCGCGTCGGTGAAGTCTTTCGCCCGCTGCGCAATCCGCGCTTCCGTATCGGAACCGACGTTCCACTTCAGCAGAATGTGACGCGCATGAACGGAGTCACCCGTCGCCGCGGTTTTGCGATCCAGCACCTGAATTACGTGCGCCCCGAACCGGGTCAGCACCGGCCCCACGAATTCACCCGGCTGTGCATGAAAGGCCGCCGAATCGAATTCAGGCACCATCCGGCCGCTGGTGAAATAGCCGAGATCGCCCCCCGTCTTTGCCGAGCCCTCATCTTCCGAAAAATCGGCCGCGAGGTCGGCGAAGTCCTCGCCGCCCTTGGCACGGCCTACGACCTCACTGGCCGTTTCGATCACGCGATTCGAATCTTCCTGCGTGGCCATGATCGGAAAGCTTACATACGCCAGCTTGCGCAGCTCGGGTCGAAGAAAGTCGGAGCGATGCGAGGTGTAGTGGTCGCTAATCTGTGCGTCGGTGATCGAAGCGGTATCCACCTCGAAGTTGCGGGGCAGGAACGACACCACGGCCACGCTGAAGCGCCGGTTGGTCGCCAGAAAATCGTCAAACGCCTCGTCGTCAGACACAAATACAGGGGCAATCACCCGATCCACAACCTTCTGGTGGGCCAGCGACGTGCGATAATCGGTTTCGATAGCCACCAGAATATCAGCGCTGCGCGGATCGCGAAGAAACTGGTCATAAGTCGCCAGATCGAAGTGGCCATCTTTCTGGAACGCCTCGTTTTCCCTCAGCCAGTTGGGAGGGCTGTTTTTCACCGCCCAGGCCACCTCGGCATCGGACGTGCGGAGTCCCCATTTCTCGGCATAGACGTCCATGACCTCATTGCGGATGAGTTCATCCCAGACTTCCTTTCGGGTTTGGCGGATCTGGGCCTCGGTAATCTGAGTATTTTCATTTTCTTGCCGGAGTCGTGCCAGACGGTCTTGGACGATCTTATTATATTGATCGTACAGGATTTCGCGGGTTCCAATCCGCCCTATAACACCGTCCAAATCCTGTGAACCTTTAAATCCCCCCATTCCCCAAGAGAAAACGATTGTCGCGAGAAAGGCCCCGACAAGAATCCACATAATCAAGGGCATATTCTCGCGCATGGCGGTCATCATGGCCGTTACTCCCTATCATCCTGTTGATTTTGTAAACTGATAAATATACACATCAGGACGCTGAAATGCAAGCAAATGGGTAGTTTTCGGCGGGAAACAGAAAGAACCCTCGAACCTACTATTACATTGTATAATATAATATTAGATTTCGGCAAAGCCTGCCGCCTGACTTGCAATTTTGGCAGACAACTCGTAAATTTCCGATATGCGTGAGTTTCAGTTAGAAACGAAACTGCGGCCCCAGGGCGATCAAGGCCAGGCGATTCAGGAATTAGTCTCGGGGATTCAAACCGGCAGACGTTATCAGACCCTGCTGGGAATCACCGGCAGCGGCAAGACGTTTACCATGGCGAATGTCATCGCCGCGGTTCAACGTCCGATCCTGATTATGTCGCACAATAAGACTCTGGCCGCCCAGCTTTACGGGGAATTCCGAAATTTCTTCCCGCACAACGCCGTCGAGTTTTTCATTTCTTACTACGACTACTATCAGCCGGAAGCCTATCTCCCCACCACGGATACGTACATCGAGAAAGAGACCGAAGTTAACGAGGAAATTGACCGGCTTCGTCTGAAGGCCACGACCGCTCTGATCGAACGGCGCGACGTGATCATCGTCGCCTCGGTCTCGTGCATCTACGGTCTGGGTTCACCGCAGAATTTCCGAGATCTGCTGCTGATTTTCCAAACGGGACTGGAGTACGATCGCCGCGATCTGCTGCGCCGGTTGGTGGACATGCATTATACCCGAAACGATTTCGATCTTCCGCGCGGGACATTCCGGGTGCGCGGCGATGTGATTGAGATCCATCCCGCCTACGAAGAGACGGCCTATCGCGTCGAGTTTTTCGGCGATACCGTAGAAGCGATCAAGCATATCCAGATCGTGACCGGGGACATCCTCGACACGCAGTCCACCCTCGCGCTCTATCCGGCCAAGCACTTCATCACCACCCAGCCCAATCTCGAACGGGCGATGGCGGCGATTCGCGCGGAACTGGACGACCGAGTTTCCGAGCTGAAATCGCAGAGCAAGCTGCTCGAAGAGCAGCGAATCGAACAGCGCACACGCTACGATCTGGAGATGCTGCGCGAAGTCGGATATTGCAGCGGAATCGAAAACTATTCGCGGCATCTGGCGGGACGGCGCGCCGGAGAACGACCGGACAATCTTTTCGATTATTTCCCGAAGGATTTTCTGTTGTTCGTGGACGAATCCCACGTGACGGTTCCGCAGGTGCGCGCCATGTATCGCGGCGACCGAGCGCGCAAGGAAACGCTGGTCGAGCACGGCTTTCGCCTGCCTTCCGCTCTCGACAACCGGCCGATGTTTTTCGAGGAATGGGAGGCACAGATTCCGCAATGCGTGTTCGTCAGCGCCACGCCCAGCGATTATGAGATCGAGAAGAGTCAGGGGCTGCTGGTCGAACAAATCATTCGTCCGACGGGTCTGATGGATCCCGAAGTTCAGGTGCGGCCTACGCGCGGACAAGTGGACGATTTGCTGGGCGAGTTACGGACGGTTGCCGAACGAAAGGAGCGCGCGCTGGTGCTCACTCTCACCAAGCGTATGGCCGAGAACCTGGCCGAATACCTTGAGAGCATGGACGTGCGCGTGCGCTATCTGCACAGCGAAATCGAAACGCTTGATCGGGTGGATATTCTGCGCGAGCTGAGACTGGCGCAGTTCGACGTGCTGGTCGGAATCAATCTGCTGCGCGAGGGATTGGATCTCCCCGAGGTGTCGCTGGTCGCCATCCTCGACGCGGATAAAGAGGGTTTTTTGCGAAGCGAGCGCAGTCTCCTGCAGATCGCGGGGCGGGCGGCGCGCAACGCTCGGGGACGAGTAATTTTTTACGCAGATAAGGTCACGGAATCCATGCGCAAGGTGATTGAGGAGACCGAGCGGCGGCGCACCCTGCAGCGGGACTATAACGAACGTCACGGCATCACTCCGCAAACGATCATCAAAGAAGTCGAGAACGTGCTTCACGCCGTTCATGCCGACGATTCGCAGATCGAAGAGATTACGCACGGCAGTCCGCAGGAGTTCATGACGTTCGCGGATCTGGAAGACCTGATCGGCAAGCTGGAAAAAGAGATGCGGCTTCTGGCGCGCCGTCAGGACTACGAGAAGGCGGCGCAGATTCGCGATGAAATCATCCGTCTTAGGGAGAGCATGAAGTGATCCACAGTTTCAGGCGACTCCGCATCGCGGGCGCGTTGTTGTTTTTTTTCCTGCTCGTGATGCTTGAAGCCGCGGGCTGCAAGACGTCGCCAACGGATCCGACAGCGCCGCAGTCGTCCGGTCTGCAGGGCACCTACCTCGGATATGGAGCGTTCGATGGAACGTCCGGCAACGTGCTCATGCAGTTTGAAGGACCCGACAGCGCAGGCGGATACACCGGAGCCGTGCGTTATCATTCCGTCATCACCTCGTTCGATGACATCTATCAGGCCGCGGAAGGCGATTCCATGTTCTGCCGTTTCCGTCGCAACGGCACCACCTACCGATTCTGGGGAATTCCCGAATCCACCGGATTGCCGCTGCACATCATCGAGCCGTCCGGGGTCACCGATTTTCGAGTGAACCGGGAATCGCCGGGATACAATATGAGCGGTCTGTGGAACGGTCAGATGTCCAGCGCGCTCACGCCCGATGCGGCCGCCGCCTCGATGATGATGGATCAGCGCGGACAGATTTTTTCCGGCACGCTGGACGTCTCGCTGCCTGACAATCCCGATTTCGAATTTACGTCCGGCGCCGCGGCGGATGCGTCATTTCAACTGTCGGGACACTGCTGGGTGTTTACCCAACAGATTCCAGCCGAATTCGCAGGGACGTATTGGGCACAGGACACCATAAACGGGGTC
>JAQTRJ010000241.1 GCA_028711875.1 bacterium
CCGAACTCGCTCCCGGTTCGGGCGTCGTCACCACCCGCGCCGATGCGCACTACGTCGCCACGGAATTCGGCGTGGCCTATCTCCACGGCAAGAGCATTCGCGAGCGCGCGCTCGAACTCATCAACATCGCCCATCCCAAATTTCAGGATGAGCTTCGGTTCTCGGCCAAGCAGGCCAAGATGATCTGATGTCCTCCTCGTGGCCCCGTCACTATGTGGCCACAAAAGAAAACCCTCCGTTCTCCCCCGGAGGGTTTTCTGTTTCTCATCGCCCGGTGGATTTTCTGATTTTCTTTCCTCGAAGGATTCTCTGTTTTCCTTCCCCCGGATCTCTGATTTGGGGGGAACAAAAGGGTCGTGAGGAAAAGGGAAAGGAGAGAACAGAAATCTGAAAGCAAAGAGGGAATGCTCGTACTGCCGCACAACCGCGTGATGTTTTCGTAGCGCCGCATGGATATGCGCGATGTCTCCGTAGCGCCGCATGGATATGCGCGATGTCTCCGTACTGCCGCACAGCCGTGCGCGATGTCTCCGTAGTGCCGCACAGCCGTATGTGATGTCTTCGTAGCGCCGCATGGATATGCGCCGGTTCGCCGAGCACGGACAGTGTTCCAAACGGAATTTCCGTTCGCAACGCCGCCCGTCGCAGGTCATAAAAAATCCCCACGCTTCAGGGAGGGATCACTTGGTTCCCACTTCCCCCCACATGCTGGGGGCACTTTTTAATTCCTTCCCCCCACTTCGTGGGGGGAATCAAAGGGGGGAGTTTCTTCGCCGAGCAGGGACTGTGTCCCTGCCGGAATCTAGGCACACGCGTCCCCCCAAAAACCGCCGAGGCACGCGTCCTCGCGTGCCCGGAATTCCTTTTTCGCCGAGCAGGGACTGTGTCCCTGCCGGAATGCAAAGAAAATGTTCCCCCCAAATCTGCGATTTAAGGGGAATCATAGGGGGTCTCTTGCAACAGAGAACCTTAACGCACGGATATCCATCCATGAAACGCCGAGGCACGCGTTCTCGCGTGCCTGAATCTCATATTTCTAATTTCTCATTTCTGATTTCTGATTTTTCATTCCGTCACCGCCGTCACCCGGAAAAATTCCCGCTCCGTTTCACATGGCATCGTGAATTCCGTTTCCGCCGTAAAACCCACGCTTTCGAACGGCCCGCCCGCAGAGATCGCTCGCCAAATCGTGTAGCCCCGCGGCGCAATCTCCGCGCCCAGCGTGTCCTGTGTCACCGCGCTCCATCGCAGTTGCACGTCATGGCTCACCGTGAACCACGCCGTGAGGTTCTGCGGCGCGCGCGGCGGCGCGATCAGGTCGCCCGGCCCCGGCCAGCCCGAGAGCGAATCGTAGGCCAGGCGCGCGAGTTCGGCCGTCAGGCGCGCCATGTCCCATTTCGAGAACCGCGTCGTGTCCCGCCACGTCGCGATCCGCGCCTCCGCCCGCGCGAAAATCGTGTCTTCCAGCGGAAACGTCGTCGCGTGAATCCCGCCGCCCACTCCATTATTCAAAATGTACGTGTCGAGCGTGTCGCAAAATCCGTCGTAGTGCTGCGCGCGCGCCTTGATCCGCAGTCCGATATCGCACAGCGGCGCGGTGCTGTCGCCGTTCACTTCCGCGGGCGTCTCTCCGCCCGCCACCCAAAACGGCAGCGCCACACCGTATTGCACGGCCATCGGAAATGCCCACAGCGTCGCGAGCAAGGGATTCTCGCCCGGCGTCACGCCTTCGACCACGCAGCCCGACACCGAGAGTCGGCGGCACGTGGCTCCGTAGGTGTTAATCCAGCCGCGCGGCAAATTTCCCTGTTGTCCCTCGTAGGGCAGGGGATAGGGATCGAACGTCTCGCTGATCCGCAGATCGCGCGCCACCGTCCGGCAGATATATTTCGCCGTGAGCTGGCTGCTTCTCGCTGCGGCTTCGATCAGCTCCTTCGAACGATCATGCCGATACACGCCGATCCGTCCGCTCGTACTACCCGCGTAGGAAAAATTCGAGCGCACGAGAATTCCCCGCGGCGCGTCCTCAGGATCGTTCGCGTCGTAGCGAAGATAGGAATGCGCGAACGTCTCGAACATCGCCGCCCCGCCGGCCGCGTCAATCACGCCGAAAATCGCCGGCTGCGTGTGACCCGCGACCGACGTGGAATCGAGAATCGCTTGAAAATCCTCGACCGTCGCGCACGTTCGCAGCGCGAGCTTGATGATCGTGCCGTCGTCCTCCGGACCTTGCACCGTGTCGGCGGTATTCCAGTTGTTCGCGTCCTCGACGGCGAAGCCCGCCGCGTTCACGCCGCCCCACGCCTGCGTCGAATCGCCCGCCGTGGTGATCGTCACATAGGGATAGCGTCCGTCCTCGAAGTACACGATCTCCTGATCGGGCAGCGACACGTCGCGATTCTTCCACAAGAGCGGCCGTCCGCTGGCCGTCGCGAAGCCCGCGATCACCGCCGTCGTGCACTCGCCTTCATCTGTGGCATGTTCGCGCGGCGCAACGAAATCACTCCGCAACAACAACATGCCTGCAGCAGAAAAAATAGCTATGACGATTCCGCTTCGCATTTCTTGTAGCGGCCGATTTATCGCGCCCTCTTTTTCGCGGCCTGAAATTCTCTATTTACGAGCACTAGCGTCGGTCTCCGACCGTCAGACTCGCCTTGCCGTTGTCGGTCTCCGGACCGGCAATGGCGGAGGCCATTCCATTGCGGTGTCGGCTGCTTGCAGCCGACCCGCTCACCGCTCCCGAAACACAGTTCAGCGTCTGGGCCTTTTCTTTCATTTCCCCGCTTTGTAATTCAGCAGCCGCTGCTCTCCTTCGAGCTTGCGCAGCCGCGCGACGTCCATCGTCATCTCGATGGTTCCCAGATACTCGCCGCCCTCGCTGCGCACCGCCCAATAGGAAATATACACGAATTTCGGCCCCATTGCAAGCCAGAATTCCGCCTTGTCTTGCTTGCCGCCGCGAAAATCGTCGAGAATCTGATTGACGATGTGTACGCTCTTCGGCGGATGACAGAGCTGCACCTTCCGCCCGATGATCGTGCGGTTGCGATCGAATACCGGTGCTCTGCCCAGCGAGAAAAATCTCACCGTGTCCTCCTTGTCCACGAACGTGAGCTCCACCGGCAACGCGCTGAGCAGAGAAAACAGCTCCGCGACCGACAGACTCCCCGTCGGCAACGTCACCCGTCCCTGCTCCGCGACGTCGCCGGCGATTCCCTCCGCCCCCTCGGGAATCCATTCCACTTTCGGATCGTACAGGCAAAAACCGATCTCGCTGCTCTGCCGCGAGACCTCGAACCACTCGTTCTCTTCGAGCGCCTCCTGACTCATCGGCAGCAGGATCTTCGTCTCCTTCACGATCATCTCCGCCACGGCGAACATGGCCGGCCGCAGAATCTGATCCGCCCGCAGCGCAATCACGCCCGCCGTCGCGTTCTCCGCGGTCTCCAGATATTCGATGGCGTTCTTGATCAGCGCCCGCGCTTCGTCGTGCTTGGCCCACATAACCTTCGGCGGTCCGCTGATTCTGTGCTTCTCCAGAAATGGAAACAACAGATATTCCTTGCGGCGATAGTGCTTGTCCACGTCGAACAGCAATCGAAACTGCCCCAGCAGCGTGTTCACAATCTCGCCCGCCGCTCCGTCTTTGGGAAGCTTTGCGAGATCGTCGAGCTGAGCTTCGATGTTCTCGATCAGCATCTCGATCCCGTTGTTCTCGGCGGTGAACGTGTGCACCGGATGTCCCGCCGGAGCGGGTCTCACTCCCGAAAGATCAATCTGTCCCGACAGCACCTTCGAGTGAATGTCGCACAGGTCGGTCACTTCCTGAACCGGCAGTCCTTCGGAGATGAGTTCCTGCTCGACCTGCACCACTTCGCCGTAGGACACCTTGCCCATCAGCCGCGCGATCTCGGCGCGCGTCGCTTCGGGATCGGCTCCCTTATGCAGGTCGGGAATTCCCTTCTTCAGTTGGTCTCTTCTTTCTCGGGCCGTTTTCGATGGCTCACTCATGGTTCTTACTTCCT
>JAQTRJ010000242.1 GCA_028711875.1 bacterium
AAGTTGAAGAAGCAAGCAGTTTGCGAAGAACGAGGGTCATCAAAGAACGCTGGCTGGCGGGAAGAGCCTGTAAATTCGGCCTCCGCAGGTAATCGGAGACCCTCTCGTAAAGAATCTCTTCGTCCTTGGTCGGAGTGAACTCCTGCGTTATCGGAATCCGATTCGTGTACTTGATGTACTCCAACACCTGTCGTCGGAGGGCCCGTTTGCAAATTGGCGCGAGACGCGACTTCAATTCGGAAAACGTATCCTGATTAGTAATCCGGGCGTACTGGTTCTTAAAGCTCTTCAGATCGCCGAAACTGTATTCGTCAATGAAACTGACCAATCCGAACAGTTCCAGCAAGGAATTCTGCAATGGAGTTGCGGTTAAAAGGAGTTTTGGGAAGCGGCCAAGGGCGTCCTTCAGAGTACGCGCTATCTTGTTTTCGGGCTTGTAAACGTTGCGGAGCCTATGGGCTTCATCGAATATGACAAGATCCCATGGCGCCTTGCCGGCATAGTCTGCCTTGTTGCAGGCAAAGTGATAGGAACAGATGACAATATCATCCTGCATGAACGGATTGGCGCTCCCGGCTTTGATTCGCTCGTGGAACGGTTTGGATTCCAAAATCTCTGAAGGGAGGAAGAACTTGTCGGACAATTCCTGATTCCATTGTTTACGCAAGCTGGATGGGACCACGATCAGTATTCGGCGTTTGCGCTCGGCCCACATTTGTGAAAGGACGATGCCGGCTTCAATCGTTTTACCGAGCCCCACCTCGTCCGCCAGAATGGCTCCGATTGAAAACGGTGACTTAAAGGCAAAAACCGCCGCCTCAACTTGATGCGGGTTTAAATCAACCTTGGCATCTAAGAGGGAAGGCGTGAGCTTTTCAATGCTATCGGATGGGCAACGCTTTGTCAGCTCGCGAGCATAGTATTTTGCGTGATAATCCGTAATCTGCATGGTTACTACTTCTTCGACCGTGCTCCGCCTGATCGGACCCACTTATCCACCTCGATCATCTGAATTTTCCATAGTTTGCCAATCTTATGGGCAGGCACTCCTCTATCGTTGACTCCATTGTAGATCGTGTCCCGGCTTATACCCAGATGTTTTCGATATTTCGCCTACGGATAACCAGCGATTATTCACTCCGTATTCTGTTACTTGGCGCCGAAATTAACCATAAATCACATGAATATCTATCACTTCGAGGGTAAAAATCAAAGTGCTTTACCGTATTATTATGGCTATTTAAGAAAACCTACGCACGTCGTCGCGCCTGGGCGCTGTTGGAACGGGCGAAGCAGGCGGTGGAAATTGCCATTGAGGAATCCGAGTCCGCCGCTCTGCGCTTTCTCGCAGAGCCTTGATGCGCGTACAGGAAGGAATGGCCAGCGGGGAACGGTGAGTTTCGATTGACCGTAAAAATGCTCGATCAGGCGGAATGGTCGCGAGATACGGAAAGTTCGAAACGGTGTCTGCTTGATCGCGCACTTTCATTTCAAGCCTTGGCGCAACAATCCGGCTCGTTTTTGAATAATGCCGGCCGCGCGTTCCGCCAGGGCGGCATCGCCCGCCGCACTGAGAATGTCCTCGTTCCGTAGCGCCTCGAGGGTCTTATCGCACAGGTCCACGATCCGTTCGCGCAACATGGGCCAACCCACCCGGCATTCCTGCGCCATTTTCCGCCAGTGCGCCGGCGTGATGGTCTCGATAGAGTCGCTCTTTCCGATCTGCATGGCTGGAGTCTTGGAGAGTTCCGGCCAAACCAGCGTGCAGACCAAGTCGTAAAACGGCGCAAGCCTTCGCTCGGCCTTGCGGTAGAGGATCGAATAGTTTTTGCCGTGAGCATCGGCATTGCCGATCAGAACATTGAAGATCAGAGCGTCCAGGAAGTCCCGGATGTCCAGCGCCGCGACGGTGGACCACTCGCGAAACAGACCGATGCAATCTCGGAGGAGCGGCCCGCCTTCCTGTTGGTATTTCCGCTCTGGGAGAAACCCCAGCGCCTGGCAGAAATCCTCCTGGTGAACACGCGTAATCGTGCCGTCCGCGTTGACGATCCGATCGTAGCGCTGGACGACGGCGCACGGCTTGTTACCGACCAAGCGGACGGACACTGACGGAACGTTCAAACCGACCGCTTGGGCCAGTGTCATGCAGAGAACCTCGGTGGTCACCAGTCCGGGGAATCGCTCGGGTTCCGGTTTAATGATATGGGTGCTTGGTGTGTTGCCGAGAGGCAGTGCGATGGCGGTATCCTTAATCAAGACCGGCAGTTTCGACTGCGCTCCGGCCAGCGAAAGCCGCAATCCTTCGCGGCCCGCCATCAGCGGGCGGCGGGGAAGTTCCGCGACGACATCTTCCAGCGCTTTCTCGCTGAGTTCACAAACGCGCGTCTCACCCACGGCCGGAGGAGGCGCGTCTTCCGGCAGTAGGCTGACCGCCCCCGCGCATTCTCCGCCGATACGCTCCAACATGGCGAAATCGTTACGCTCGCTGATTCCAAGAATGACGGCGATCTGTTGCCTCGGCCCCTCATCAGGAAGGATACCGGCAAAGAAGGGTCGCGCATGCTTCCCACGGAACGGTTCGCTCTGCAGCGGCAGCGACCGAGAAAGAGGCATGGCATCCGTCCGGCCCATCCATTCCAAGCCATAACGGAACTCGAGAAGTCCGCTGTCATCCTCATCGAGCGTTCCGACCCGCTCGCCGTTCAAGTAGACAATCAGCCGCTTCATGGCATCTTGTCTCCTGTTTCATTACGGCCGAGAATCGTCGTTTCGATGGCAAGCCCCAGCGCTTGCAGGACTTGTAGGGTCTTGCCAATCTGGCAGGTGGGCTTTCCCTTCTCCAGATCGACGATGAACCTCAGCCCTGTACCGCAGGTCATGGCCAGTTCCTTCTGGCTGATCTTTATCTGCTTGCGCCGCATTCGGATCGTCGATCCGAGCTCTTCTGTGTTTTTAATTTTCATATTTCTTGGGCGATAATATCTCACGAGCAAGCCGATCTGTCAATTAATATTTTACCGATCGGGAATGTTTTGACTAACTATCATCATTAAATTCTAAAATATTCCCGATCGGTGCATTTTACGTCTATCGGCTGGCATTGGCCTATGAGAGGGCTTCCGGACGTTATGTCGAGGAATGATCCGTGCACAGTATGAGAAAATTCGTCCTCGTACATAGCGATACCCTGTTGATCGGCGTGAATGACTCCGGCTTTTCCCTCGGGTGCAACTGAGGGAAAAGCCACACTCCGGCGGTTATGGGGCGGATTTCGTGCGGAACATCAGAGAACTGCTAACCGACTACTAACTGGTGTGAATTTAGTAGTTGCGTCGTAATTACTACAATGTGGAGCGCGTCGAGGGGCTCCTCGGGCAGGGCTCGAATTCGCCACGGCGAATTAACTGCCACCCGTTCTGAAAAAAGGAAAAGCGGGCTCCTCGGGCAGGGCTCGAACCTGCAACCTAGTGGTTAACAGCCACCCGCTCTACCATTGAGCTACCGAGGATTCGCGGACGTGTATGTCGCGCGTCAGGGTAACAACTCATCTACCCAAGTCAAGTCTAGAAATCCTTCTTTTGACCGGCCATGAGCTGTTTGATCCACTCCCGGCCACGACCGGTTTTTAACCCCCGTTCCCGCCGCATGGCCTCCTGACGTGTCGGAAATTCTTCCTGGTGAATCAGCCGCCATGGACCGGGACGTCGTTTCGTATGGAGGGTCCCACGAAATGTCGAATCGTTATGTTGCGCTAAGCGTCGAACAAGATCGTTCGTTTGTCCCACGTAGGTTTCGTATCGCGGATTGGCGAGGATATATACGTAGTACATGGATCAAGGGCTCGAATTCGCCACGGCGAATTAACAGCCACCCGCTCTATCCGCTGCGGCGGAAACTACCGAGGATTCGCGGACGTGTATGTCGCGCGTCAGGGTAACAACTCATCTACCCAAGTCAAGTCTAGAAATCCTTCTTTTGACCGGCCATGAGCTGTTTGATCCACTCCCGGCCACGACCGGTTT
>JAQTRJ010000243.1 GCA_028711875.1 bacterium
CATATATCCGACAATCACAAATAGCACAGCCACCACTATTTCGATCCACGGCAACCAACGCAACTGCCGAATCACCGTCGAATCCCCATAGTGAAAGAGATCCACCTGATTCTCGCCGATTAAAACCGGCAATGGTTCGTTCCCGTCACGGCCCAGTACAGCGATGAGACGACGCAGCCTCGTCCGCGCAGCCGTGGACGTGTCATCCACAGCCACATCCACGTTCTTCCAGTGTTTAGGATTCCCCTGCGCATCGGTGACGATGATCGGAAAATCCACGGCCTGGATCTGTTCGAGCGCCAGCGCGATCAGCTCCGGATATTCGCTGTTGACCAATACCGAATACAGCCGGATTTTATGCTGAAGATTCTGGCGGGTTGAGTTTTTCAGCTGGTCAACCAGAACTTGCGTATAGACCAACATCGAAACGATCACCATCACGGCCGCCAGAAAGAGAACGCCCTTGAACGTTCCCACGTGCTGATACTGTAGTCGCTTTCCCAGCCACATCAGTCGCGACACGCCCCAGCATCGTTGGATCGTGTGGTTCGTGGAACGCCGCTGTCTTCGCGGATCGCATACACACGGTCACGCTCGGAAACATTGACGATTTTCTCGGCAATCAAGCCAAAAGAGAAAAACTGGATTCCCACCACCATGAGCAGCACACCCAGAAACAGGAGCGGACGATTTCCGATCCACACTCCGTTCAACCAGCCGATCGAAAGGTACAGATTTAACGCAAATCCCAGAAGCGCGAAGACCAGTCCGATGCTGCCGAAGAGATGAAGCGGTGCGCGGTTATAATCAGAAATAAACAGCACGGTCAATAAATCAAAAAAGCCGTTCACAAAACGGCTGGCGCCGAACTTCGTCTTCCCGTGCTTCCGCGGATGATGCAGAACGGGAATCTCGGTAATCCGGTAGCCAAGCTTGAACGCCAGCACCGGCAGAAAGCGATGCAGCACTCCATAGACGGGAATTTCGCCAACCACCTCCCGACGATACGCTTTAAGTCCACAGTTGAAATCGTGCAATCGGATTCCCGAGAGGAGGCTGGTCACTCGATTAAACAATTTCGACGGCACGGTTTTTGACAAGGGATCATGCCGTTTCTTTTTCCAGCCGGAGACAAGATCATAACCTTCCTCGAGCTTCGCAATCAGGGCGGGGATTTCGGCGGGATCGTCCTGCAAATCAGCATCCATTGTGATCACAAAGTCGCCCCGCACTGTGCGAAAGCCTGTGGCCAGCGCCGCGGATTTTCCGAAGTTCCGTCGGAATGAAATCACTCGAACATTGACATCGCGACTAAGAAGCTCATGGAGGATATCCTGTGAATTGTCGCGGCTTCCGTCGTTGATGAAAATCAGTTCATACGTCCACCCGGCCTGATGGAAAACCGCCGCCAGCCGCTCGTGCAATTCCGGAAGAGATTCCGCCTCATTGTAGAGGGGAATAACCACACTGATATGCGGATCGGTTCGATCACTCATGGGTATAAGTCCCGTTTATCGGACGTCGTGAGGGGTCAGTTCGCGGCGGGGAGCATCCAGGACGATGCCCCCAAGATACCACGTGATTGAGATATTTCCACTGGTGTCCGTACACGTGATTCGCCTGGACAACGGCCAGTTATTGATTAAACGTGTTCGTGAATACTTTTTAACGATCGGATCGCGTTCCTGACGGAACACGCGCTCTTCCCCCACCACTCCATTCCCATCCAATACCGTTAATCGGTAGGAAGCGTCATCGGAATGACCCAGGACATGGGCCTCGCCGCCTTCATGCCAGAGACTGTCCACCTGGAATCCTGATGTTCTGCCACTGACAGGAAACGGAAACAGATCACGGATATCCCAATTGGGAAGCCTGATCGGAAATAGCTCCTCTAAATCGGCGTTCTCACCCGCGGAAAAGACATGTGGCTTGTTGGCGGTATCCCAATATACGACATGTTCCGGAGTGACATAGAGATTGCCGAGAAGCTGATCGTAAGGCTTGGCGAATCCGACTTCATAGCGCTCGCCAATCAGATACAGCAAGTGGCCGCGAGCCTGAAATGTCGAATCACCGATCACCGCCTTAAGTTTCACTCGCGCGCCAAGTGATCCCCAAGAATCCCAGCGCCCCAGAAAACCCTCCAATTCCGACGCATCCGGGGCTTGCGAAGGGCGCGAAGCCCAGCGGTTTGTCGAGGCGCAGCCGGCGGCAAGCATGGCGACGCAGAGCAGAAATCCCGTTGTCAGCCTATGGGAGCAGCTTTTTCTGCAATGATTCACTGCTGGGATCCAGGTGAAGAGCATCCCTATAATATTTCACAGCTTTTTTTCGCGAGCCAAGTTTCCAATAGACGTCACCGATATGTTCCAGTGTGCTGGCACTGTTTTCCGGCGTCCGCTGCGCCCTTCGAAGCCACGTTAGCGCCGAACGATAGCGTCCCAGACCATACTCGATCCACCCCATCGTGTCGAGGTACGCCCCGTTGTCCGGATCCGCCAGCAGAGCCTTCTCAACCAATTGGCGCGCGTGCTCAAGGTTCACTCCCCGCACCGCGTAGGTATAGGCCAGATTGTTCAAATAAAGGGGTGCACTGTCCGAGAGGACAAGTGCGCGTTCGTACCACTCTATAGCCTGATTCAGACTGTCCATCTCGTCGTAGACAAGTGCCAGAGTTCCCATAGTGGCGAAAGACGATGAGTCTATTGCCAGGGATCGCCGAAGCGCTTCCACGGCTTCTGGGGCGCGTTGCAGGCGATTCAGCGCCGTCGCCTGCAGATTGAACAGCGTCGGGACAGGCTCCGCCTGCATCAGGGCGCTGTCCAATACCATCAGCGTGCCCTCGTTGTCGTCGCGATTCAGCATCAGATAGGCGCGGGCAATCCAATAGCGAGCGACCGAAGGATCCATCGCATTCGCGCGTCGAATGAGCAATTCACCATGAGTCGTATCTCCCAGCTGCAGGCAGGACGTGCCAAGCGCAAAGATCAGCGCTGCGTCCGAACTATCCGCAGCAATCATTATTTCAAGCCAGTGGATAGCTCGTTCCGTTTCACCCGCGGCAAGATAGACGGCAACAACCTGCCGCATCAGCAAGTCTCTGGAAGAATCCACGTCGGCAATCTGCGAGACGGTCACATCCGCTTCGTCGTAATGACCGAGCTGAAGGTCTACCGCAAGCAACTGTCGAAGATAGTCGGTATTCCGCGGCAAGGCTTGAATCAGACCCTTCAAGACGCTCCGCGCGTCTTCGTTAGCATCCATTCCCTGCAGCAAAACCAGTTTCAATTCCAAAGCCGGAAGGAAATTATTTTGCAGTGCGAGGGCGCGATCCAGAAGCTCCAATGCGATGTCCGGTTTGCCGAGCAGCGCGTAGTCCTGCGAAAGCGCCACATAAACAAATGCCGACGTGGAATCGTAGCGAAGCGCTTCCTGATAGTGAAAAATAGCCCGGTAATAATCTCCCATTTCGTCTGCGATGGTTCCTTGAATAAACTGATCCATCGCCTGATTTCCGCTGTCATCGGACGCCATGGCACAAAAGCCCGCGAGAGCCCACGTCACTCCCCAGAGGAGAATCAGCAGTCGCCGCAACGCCTTATCGCGAGAAGATGCGCAGGAGATCATGATAGGAAACAAACAGCACCAGAAGAATCAGCAAGGCCATTCCAATCTGCTGCACCCAAAGTTTGACCTTCGTGGGTATGGGCCGCCGGATGATCGCCTCGATGAGGACATAGACGATATGGCCGCCGTCGAGAACCGGCAACGGCAGAATATTCAAGAAGCCGATGGAAACGCTCACATAGGCGATGAAATAAAGAAAGGTTCCCGAACCCTGACGCGCGCTTTCGCCGGACAATTGCGCGACACCCAAAGGTCCGGACAGATCGGAAAGGCTGCTTTCACCCGTGGCGAGTCCGCCCAGAAAACGGATAATTCCCGCCGTCGTCACTCGACAAAATTCCCAGCCGCGTTCCACAATTTCGCCGGGCTTCGCCGAACGGCG
>JAQTRJ010000244.1 GCA_028711875.1 bacterium
AGCTATGTGCGCATGGTGGAGCGCCGCCTCGGAATTCAGCCGCGGGTGATCACGGCGGAGAACCAGAAGATCCTTCGCGTGGACTACGATCCGCCCAGTTCCGTCGGTTCCGATCGGTTATGCGGCGGCGCGGCGGCGTTCACAAAGTACGGCGGCCCCGTCGTCGTAATTGACATGGGGACGGCAACGGTTTTCGATTTCGTCAGCAAGCAGGGAGTCTATCGCGGCGGTCTGATTGCACCGGGAATTGCCACAGCGGCGGAATCGCTTCATCACTCGGCCGCCATGCTTCCACAGGTGGACTACGCCTTCCCAACCGAGCTGATTGGGCGCACCACCGAATCCTCCATTCAGTCGGGCATTCTGAACGGCGCTGTGGCGATGATTGACGGCATCGTCGAAAATATTCGCCAGCAGGAAAAGATTCCTGTCCACGTGATCGCGACGGGAGGATTCGCTGCTTTGCTCGCCGCGCACAGCCGGGTTATCCAGCATGTCGAACCGGACTTGGTGTTGCGCGGAATCCAGATCATCACAGCCCACTCGTGAAAAAGTTGCTGCTTAGTGCCGCGCTGTGCCTTGTGTGGACGGTTTCCGCGTTATGTGCTGAGATCGTTCTGGTCTATCCGCGCGTGCCAAGTGACACGGAACTTTTCGTATATCCCGACGATCTCGATTCCAGCTTTGTGCTGGGGCATGTCAGCCCGCAGGAGGGCCGGTTGTTCATCAACGGTCAACCCGTGCCGTGTACGCCGAAGGGAGCCTTCCTGGCATGGCTTCCCATCGAGAAACGGGACGGTGCACGAAACTGGGTGCTCTCACTATTTGTGAACGGAGAAGCATCGGCGGCGCTCTCTGTTCCCTATACGTTCGCTTCTGATGTTCCCGAATCCGCCGCGCCGGATATCCAGCCAAGCGCCAGCTTCCCGCAAGTCATCCGAGTTGACGTTTCCAATGCGCATACTCGGACGACCATCGGAGGGAGCTATCATATTTTTCCCGATGCGGGATGCCGTCTGCGCGCGCTCGGACATCGGCAGGGTTTCTTCGAAGTCGAGTTGGGGGGAGGCCTGACGGGAGTCATCGAGGATCGTTTCGTTACGATGCTCGGCGACACGTTTCTCCCAGACGCATATCTTGGCGACGGGAGTTGCGATACCGACGATCAGTCCAGCCGAAGCCGGTTCTCTCTTTCCCGAGCCGTTCCATGGTCAGCCGACCTGTCTGCGGATGGAAAATCTCTTCGGGTGATGCTGTATGGCGTCAAGGCCGCGATTGACCGGATTCGCTACGACAGCGCGGATGATTTCCTGACCGACGTGGCCTGGGAGCAACTTCCGGCGGGTTTGGCGCTCTCATGGTATTGCAGGGCTCCGATTACCCGCGGCTATGAGGTAACGTGCCGGGATGGGGAGCTTCAGGTGCGGATCAGGAAAATTTCTTCGTCAGAAAATCGGAGTCTGCGCGGCAAGCGGATCGTTCTGGACCCCGGACACGGTGGGGAGCAGGATGGCGCGATCGGTCCGCTGGGCACCCGTGAAAAAACCGTGAATCTTGAATGGGCACGACTCCTGACTCAGGTGCTTCGCGACCGCGGGGCTATCGTCGAGGTGACGCGGGATGCCGATATCGAACTGGATTTATACGAACGGATTGACTGTGCTCGCTTACAACAGGCGGACTGCTTCATCAGTCTTCACTGTAATGCGCTGCCCGACGGCGTTAATCCGTTTCTCCGTCACGGAACCGGAACGTATTACTACCGGAGCGGATCGCGGACTTTAGCCGGGATGATTCATACCGAGATTTTGCGGGAATCGGGACTGCGTGACGATGGACTCTGGGCGGCGAATCTGGCGG
Organism: bacterium; assembly: GCA_028711875.1. Lineage (GTDB taxonomy): Bacteria > Electryoneota > RPQS01 > RPQS01 > RPQS01 > JAHJDG01. The sequence continues at coordinate 1,861 of JAQTRJ010000244.1, forward strand.
TTGTTCGACCGACGATGTTTCCCGCCGTTTTAATCGAGGCCGCTTACATCATTGATCCGGCCGAAGAGGAACTGCTCCAAGACGAGTCGTTCCTGCTGCGGTTGTCGAAGGGTGTCGAGCGAGGACTACGCCGCTATTTTCGTGAAGAAAGCGAGTGAGGTGCGATTGGAACAGCAGTACATGACGAAGTCGGGCATGGAGAAGCTGATTACCCAGCTCGATGAGTGGCGCAACGTGAAGCGTCCCGCCATGGTCAAACAACTTGCAGCGGCACGTACCCAAGGGGACTTGTCCGAGAACGCGGAATACCACGCGGCACGAGAAGAGCTGACGAGAATTGACCAACGGATTCTGCATTTGGAGCGCCTGCTTCGCTCGGCGGTCGTTGTAGACGAAACGACTGTGAATACCGATCAGGTTCGGGTCTTTACCCGAGTGCGCGTGCAAGATCATGGCAAGGGAATCGAAAAAGAGTACTCTATCGTTTCCGCTGCGGAAGCCGATCCGAAAGCCGGCCTGATCAGTCAGCAATCGCCCGTCGGCCAGGGACTGATCGGCCGCAAGGTTGGCGAGACGTTCGAAATTCAGATTCCGGCGGGCACGGTGCAGTGGACGGTTCTGGAGATATTGCCCATTCAATTGCCGGGAGGCGACTCGTGAACGGCGCAGCTTCCAGATTGATCCGATCGAACAAGGATCGCGTTTTCGGCGGTGTCTGCAGTGGTCTGGCTCAGTACATCGGTCATGATGCCGTTCTTGTACGCGTCGGATTCGTAGCCCTGGCACTCCTGACAGTCCCGGGGGGAGTGCTGCTGTATCTGTTTGCTTGGGCGGTTTTTCCTTTGAATCGCAACGAACCGGAGTCGGTTCAAATTGCCTTTCAGCCGGAGCAAGCCGCCAGCAGGCGGCGAACCATCGGGATGCTGCTGCTGGTGGCCGGACTGGTCGCTTTAGAGGCTGCCTTCTTGCCGATGTTCTGGACGATTTCCGATTGGAGGATCACGGGGCCGATCATCGCAATCCTGGCTGGTGCTGCCTTGATCCTGTGGCGCTACAATCGGCAGACCCGCGCTGCCAAGCCTGATCCTTTGCCCGATGCACAGGCGAGTAGCGTGCGCCCGGAGGCCGGGCCGGACATGACACGATCACGCCTCGTCCGACGTCATCATAGTCGCAAGATCGCCGGCGTTTGCGCCGGAATGGCGGAGTACTTCAATGCTGATCCCGCCCTCGTTCGCGTAATCTGGCTGGCGCTGTTGTTTTTGGGCGGTATCGGCCTGCCGCTGTATCTGATTCTCTGGATCGTTATGCCTCTCGAAGATTGATCGGCAAACATGCTTGACCATATCCGAAATTTCTGCATCGTCGCGCATATTGACCACGGCAAGTCCACGCTGGCCGATCGTCTGCTGGAACTCACCCATACGCTCGATCCGCGCCAGATGCGAAAGCAGGTGCTGGATTCGATGGATCTCGAACAGGAGCGCGGGATCACCATCAAAATGCATCCCATTTCGATGATCTACCCGCGCGCCGATGGTCGGGACTATCAACTAAATCTGATTGACACACCCGGCCATGTGGATTTCACCTATGAAGTCTCGCGGAGTCTCCGGGCCTGCGAAGGAGCGCTGCTGGTGGTGGATGCCACGCAGGGCGTGGAAGCGCAGACCCTGTCGAATCTCTATCTTGCTCTCGACGCCGACCTTGAGATTATTCCGGTGGTAAACAAAATTGATCTGCCGGTTGCCCGAGTGGACGAGGTGACGCATCAATTGTGTGATCTGCTGGGAGTGACCGAGCACGAGGTGCTCAAGGTCAGCGCCAAGACCGGCCAGAATATGGAGAGCATTCTTGAAGCGGTGGTGGAACGGGTCGCGCCGCCGGTCGGTGATGCGGACGCGCCGCTGCGGGCGTTGATCTTCGATTCGCTCTATGAGAGCTACCGCGGCGCCATTGCCTATGTGCGGGTGGTGGATGGCACGATCCACGCCGGAACCCGAATTCGTTTTGCGTCCTCCGGAAAGGAGTACGACGTGGGCGAAGTTGGCGTGCTCCGGCTGTCGCAGATTCCCAAGCCAAGTCTGCGCGCCGGCGACGTCGGCTATGTGGTCACCGGCTGCCGTGATGTCGGCGAAATTCGCGTCGGC
>JAQTRJ010000245.1 GCA_028711875.1 bacterium
CCGGAAGATAAAATGGAATAGGGGCTGTCAAACGGAATCTGGTGCGGCCCTTGAATCACGACGGGACTCAACGGATTGCTGACATCGAGTTCGTAGGCATGGTTCTCGGTGCCGCTTTCACCCTGACCGAGCAGGAAGATCCACAGGTGGTGATGATCCGGATCATACGCCGCGCCTGACCAGAGCATGCTCGCAAGCCCGGCGATGTTCGTCCAGCTTGTGACGACTGCGCCTGTTGAGAGATTCAGGAGATAGAGCTTGCCGCCGAGCGGATAGCCTGAATAGATGACACCCGCCCAGATATAGCCGCGGTTGTCCGCGGCCATCAAGCGGCACTCCGCCGCCTCGGCAGGAGTCCACGTTATCGGAGAAAGCAGCGCGCACGTCTCGGGGTCCCAGCGAAGAATCCGGTTGGACGCGGCGGAACCCGTGACGCCATAGGAGTAATACACGATTCCCAAAATGGCGTCCCACTCGCCGTCCAGATAACGGCTGTTGGTCGTCGGCCCGCCCAGACTGTTGACACAAATCGTCGCGTTGCAGGGCAGATAGCAGTCAATTGACAGGGTATATGTGGACACGCCGCCGTCCCAGCCGTCCACGACGATGTAATACGTTCCGGCAGCGAGATTTCCTGCCGAAGCCACGTTGTCGCCGAAGGCGATGCAGGCCGTCGGAGCGCATGCGTCAAGAAGAAAAACGTCCACGTCACCCGGTCCGCCGAGACTCGACAGAGAAGCGGTCAGATAATGGTCTGCTGGAACTTCGATTCGATAGACCTTCTCCGGCCCGCTTTCATCCCACGGCGAACAGCAATAAGACGAGACGTTCTGGTTTCCGCCGGAGTTGGTCTGGCCGGTCAGTGTCACCGAGCCGCAGGCGACCGGGAGAGCATCCGAGCAATCGAGCACTTCCGTCGAAGGCGGTGGGCAGATCAAGGGCATGTCATCAAGACAATCCTCACAGCTCCCCGAAAGCACGAAATCCGCCCATCCCATCGTTTCCGACGGCCAATGCTGATAGATGCTGTTGCGGAATACCCACTGGTGACAATCGGGCACGGGATTCGGATCGGCGGCGGTTGAAGACCAGAGGAAACTGGGAATTGGATCGCCCGCGCCGATTCCGACGATGGCCGCGCCGACCCAGAAGTCTTCCTGAAGGCAACAGGACATGCCCGAGAGATCAAGACTGACCGGCATGACGTAATTCGCGATGGGATTTTCCCGCGTCAACCAGATTTGTCCCGCGCAGAGCACTTCCATCGGGACGCAGCACAGATCATCGAATCGTCGGCAGCCATACATGACCATTACCTGTACGCAATCGCTGGCCGCACCGGCTGCAGGGTAGTACAGACTGAAATCAATCGTCAGTGGTTTGTACGGAAAGATCAAATCGGGCGGCGGCACGCCGAACCACTCCCAGACGGCCGTGGTGGACGGATCATAGAACGCCGTCTGAGTTGTGCCGATTCGCTGTTGAGTGCAGGCGACCGGACAGGGATCCATGTACGGCGGGGACGGCGCGTCGCACTCGCCGTGCAGCGTTAGAATCGGATAGCCGGGTGTCGGCGGATCCCAAACATCCGTCCATTCTGCCCAGAGTCCGGAGAGATTTGCCCAAACTTCGCAGTCCGCGACCGGCGGATCACTCTCCGCGTCGAACGCGATACTCGGATGGAACGAAATGTTGTCCGGCAAGGTGTGACCGAGGTGCCACAATCCGATGAAACCCGCGCCGTCCATCCAGCAATCTCCGAGCGCGAGCGATACGGTCCAGAGATTCAAGCCGGATGGTTCTTCGTCGGCGGGCAAGATGACTCGATAGACTTGGAAGCAGCGTTCCTGACCGGGACCGCGGCAGGGATCCAAAGGATCGAACCGTGCGCATTCCACGTCAATGCCCAAGTACACGGTGTCGGCCACCGTCCACGAATTTTGGACGAGCAGAATCGTGGCCGAGTCCAACCGAAACGGAATCGCTGGAGCACATTCGGAACAGAGATCGGGATCCATCCAAATTTTGAAAGCATCTCCGGGGACAATTCCGGAATAGTAACTCACGGACAGGCTGGGCGACGTCACCAGCGAACAGGCGGGCATGTCCAGCGAATTCCGTGTGCCATAGGTCAGATGGAGCTCGTGGCGCGTATAGTGGGGGAGCGGTTCAGCGATGAGCCGGCGGTCGCGAGGACGCACGTCGAGTTGGCTTTGATCCCACCATGGGCTGCTCATCTGTGTCTCAATCTGGGTCTGCAGTCCTGTTGCCAGAGGGTTTTTCGCATCTCTGACAAAGGGCTGCTGATTGTTCTCAAGCTGAAGCAGAATGCCCTCTGCTTCCTGTACGGTAACCGGCTGAACTGGTACAGGAGAGGCATAGACAAAACTGCACAGACAGACAAGACCGACAAGCAGACGAATACAATTCCGACTCGGATTCATCTTATATCCTGTTTTGCATAACCCTACACAATCGAATCCAGATTCCACGCTTCCGGAGTAAGGGAATAGTTCTTCTCATTTCAGGGTAATCACGAAGGAAAGGAAAGTCAATAGCTCGCGCCGATAAAGCGAAAACCGTATAGCTTGCTTCCCTTTCAGAGAAAGAAGTTTCCTCGGAGAAGTGACCCACTTTTGGGTTGCTCATGATTGTGCGGATGCCATTCCCGGTTGATCCGAAGCATCGCCGGGATCAACGGAATATATTCTGCAAGATATGATCCATTCGCGAGCCGTGGATTTTGGCCGCGTCGCGATCTCTTTCAGGGCGACGAGCGGCAGAACGCAGACCGAGAGAATCAATGGAACTCACTATGGATCGAAGACGTATCATTTACAGTCATTCTAACCATTCTCACATCACGGAATCTCCATGAAACATCACGCACTGGCGATCACTGGACTAATACTCGTCATCTTCGCGTCTTGGGCATCGGCAGCGGAACACAATGAGTTTGGCATGGGCTTGACGCTCGGCGAACCCTCCGGCGTACACGGTCAATTCTACTGGGGGCCTCGCTCGGCAGTGGAAGTCACTACCGCCTGGTCATGGCATGACTGGTTCATGACTACGGTGGATTTCCAGATGTATGACTATCTCCTTGATTCTCCCGATGAATGGCGCTGGTACTACGGTTTGGGGACTTACATTGCTCTGCCAGAAAATGAAAACGGGACATTTGGCGTTCGTGTGCCGGTCGGCATAAAATACCATTTCCCACATTCTTACGTTGACGTGTGGGCGGAGCTCGATCCGGCACTAAGGCTGATTGATGAGACCAAAGCCGAGTTTCAAGCCGGGATCGGGGCCACATTCTGGCTCTGGTGAGATTCCGATTGCACCCGGCCGTTCAAATTTGTAGATTCAGGAGTACGGATTGGCCACATGAAGGAAGGCGTGACCCGCTTGAGTAACTGCTCGCCGCCCGGCGGCAGCTATTTCGTCGAGTGGATGACCGACAAGATGGAAGCGGGAGCGGAGGATTATTTCGCCAAGATCGAAGTTTTCGGCGGCGTGGTTCGCGATCTGCGAAGTCGCCGCGACGCCGGGCGCGTGCGCGAGTGTCTCGACCGAATCAAACTGGCCGCGGAGAAGAACGAGAACGTCATGCCGCATCTGATTGCCGGCGCCCATGCCTACTGCACGCTCGGAGAGATGGTCAACGTGCTGAAAAAGGTTTACTCGGAATACGAAGAGCCGGTCGCTTTCTGAACCGGACGTTATGGTGCAGCGAGGCGGCCGCGCACCGGCCGCCTCAACTCTGTCAGGAGATTCCCGTGAAGTCGCGTGTTATTTTCGTTCTTGCGATTCTCTGTTTGTTGTCAGCCGAGGCTTTCGGCGCGGATTGCTCGCGGCGGGCGGCGATCTGGACGCAGACGTGGACGACTGTGCGCGGGCACTTTGTCTTTTCCAATGATTCGGCGCGGCATGAATGGGAGACAAAATTCGATTCCGATCGGGAGGAGTTGATGAACGCGCCGACCGATGTGGAATTCTGGCGCGGAC
>JAQTRJ010000246.1 GCA_028711875.1 bacterium
GCGCTGCGGACGAAGATTCACGACTTCCTCGATTCGCATCCGCTGGTCAAGGGCTACCATGACGGCGGCCGCAACAACGACGATTTCGGGAGTACGGTGGTGGAGGTGAAGTGACGGAAAGCGGAAATTGTCCATGGCGCCATTGCCGCTCAGGAGAGCGACAACGGCGATCTGCTTAAATTGTCTATAACGCCATTGCCGGTCTGGAGACCGACAACGGCGATTCCCTTACAACTATCGGCGGTCTCTGACCGTCGGAAATTCCGGCGGGGACACAGTCCCCGCTCGGCGAGTCGTCGCGCACGGCAGTGCGGCGCTACAAAGATTCCGGGCGGGTGGGGATGCCCGCTTCGGCGTGTAAAGACTTTCGCCATTGCCGGTCTGGAGACCGACAACGGCGATCTGCTTAAATTGTCTATAACGCCATTGCCGCTCAGGAGAGCGACAACGGCGATCTATTGAAAACTATCGGCGGTCTCTGACCGCTTTTTTTACGGTTTTACAGACCGAGTTGGTTCTGAAAACAGAATCACAAATGACAATATATCAATTGAATAAAAAAGCTACTGAGTATTAATCTATGACATTTGCAGGCCCGATTCGGCGGAGATTGGAGACGCGAATCTCCAGATTGAGAAAATTTCCGACTGGAGGCTCTCGCCTCCAGATTTTTTTATGATTCTATAGCATGACAGAATGGCATACACACCCTATGTAATTGGTGTGGAAGCAGATAAGCCGGAACACCGGAGTCATGTGTATTGAATACTTGATTTCAAGAAACTAATTTATTCTTGATTTTGCTTTACTCTGGCATTATATTGAAAGAGACACCTTGTGTTATAGATTTGGTTACCAGTATTCGTCACGCTTGGTTCGGTCAATAAAGATGATCTGGGGGCAAACGGATGCGAATCCGGCAGAAACATGACTATATGATTTTAGAGGAGGCGAAATATGAAATCTACGAACACCTATTCCCTGAATGGCAACGAGGTCGCTGAAGACGACTTGATGCGGGCGATCAAGGAATTGACGGACCCAACCCTGTGCAGTCTTTTCGAGAGTGTCTGCAAGGTCACGGGGAAGGTGCCAAGTACGGCCGCACAGATCGCCCTGAGAATCAAGATAGAAGAAACTCTGCACGAGATGAAGGAACAGTTTCCCGAACGGATTCTCGTTTCTTCCCTATCGAACCAGCTAACTGACTTCGACGAAAACGGCTGAGCCTTGCTGGAGGCTCGGTTCCGTTGTGGTGATGATCCCGGTCGAGATCGGCGATCTTACCCCCAAACACCACCAAACATATCCATATGGAGGACAGTCACAAAATGAGGGCAAAAACTCCTTTTGTGCCGAATCGCTCCGAAGCCGTCCCTCCCAAGGAGAACGGCGCGAAGGAACGACACATGATCCGAGTCCGCAAGGGCAAGGCACTTTCAGGAGAGCGGGCTCGCATTACCCCCGCGAAGACCGCTAAGAAAACCAAAGCTTTTTCCACCCGGATTGAGGAAGACCTGCTTTCGCAGGCGAGCGACGCGGCGCTGCTCAAGGGCATCTCGCTGCGCCGGTTTATCGAGGAAGCGCTTCGCGACTCCTTGAACAAGATGCTTGAAGAGATCGGGGGAAAACTGGAAGACACCGGCCACGGATTCCGACTGAAGGTTCGCGCCCGTCCGGGCCGTCCGCTGCGCGCTTCCGACGAACTTCGTCGGCTTCTGATCCCGAAACTGGTCGAATCAGAAGCTCCGGGAATGAACGGTTTCCTTGGCTTCCACGCAAACGAAGTCTATGGGGAACCCAAAAATGACGAGGAAGTGGAAGCCGAGGGCTACGTGTAATCCGTCCGCCGCGGATTGCGGAGGGAAATAAAAAACGCGACGGAGCGGTCGCGAAACGTGGGACGTCTGGTGTGGCGGGAGAAAAAGCCCCGCTCCAGACGCTTATAGGCAACGGGATGGAGCGGAGCCGAGTTGCGAAATCGGAAGTGCTGTCAGACGGCACTCCTGATCGCAAAAAAGATCGTCTGTGTGGGAATCTGGAGTCAGCAACGCTGTGTAGGTATCTCAATTATACGAATTTATCCGGGCTTTGTCAAGAGAAATCGAACGATTGAAGCGGATTTTTGCACATGCGGTTAGATTTACAATCGCATTTATATTAGATTGTTACAAATGATGCACGATCGAGTTTCTGTTTCGTTTATTACGGGACTATCCGAATTGCCACTCGATAACACCTCGCTTCAATTCTATATGTCTTGAGCCTTCAAATGGTGAGGTTTGCACCATGACGAAGGCCGCCCACCCCGGACAAGATACGTCGGCAAACCGCTCGATGTCCAACCGAAAGGAGGTCGTGGACGCGTGACATCGAAAACACCTCAGAGCTGACCTAAGGCAACGGGAAGCTCTTACCGTATCGGAGTTGTGGAGTCGCGAAGCTGTCGGTCGAAAGGAAAGTCATGGAAAGCCCAACCGGGTTTGAGACCCTCATCGCCGTTTCAGCGCTGGGCTTCGTCGCGATCTATCAGGCCTTTTTGTTGTGTGTCCTGACGCGACGCATGGCGGAGTATTTCCGTCTGCTGTTCCCGTAGCGCGGTTCGGACGATCCGGGTGTCTGCGCACCCCGACCCTGTGCCCTGCGGTATCCTCCCGCAGGGCACAGGTCGTTTTTGTCCCGGAAAGCTACCGGCCGAGGCTGTAGATCGCGTTGATCTGGATCGCGGTCTGATCGGGATCGGCCCAGTCCAGCTGGACTTCACCACTGACTTTCCACGTGTCGTTCAACTGATGTTCCACGCCGCCGACGATGTAGAAACCGACCTCGGAATCGCTGTCTTCACCCGAATAGCCGTGCGGCCAGTCGGCATCCCACGAATAGAAATGCAGGCCAAGACCGCCGCCCGCGTACGGCTCCCACTCGCCTTCGATGAAGTGATATTTTAGGCCGCTGCGAAGGGCGAAGTCGGACAGGGTGACGTCGTAGCTGTCGCCGGCCCAGCCGAAATCATAGGAGCTGGACCAATAGGCGAGCGACGCATCCCAGTGCAACTGGGGAATCCACGTTCCCAGGTCCGCAACCGCTCCCAGAGTGAACGTACCGCCGAAATCCGACTCAGGGTCCACGTAGCCGATGCGGCCGCCGATACCCTTGAAACCGATGTCCGACGCGGCCGCGTCGGTTCCGGTCAGACCAAGCATCATCGCACAAAGTGCCAACACCCAAAACACACGATGGGTTTTCATAATCTCTCCTGTGTGATGTCCTGCGAACATTCCCTGTGATTATCCTGAAGCTGGAATTCGTTGTGTCCCGTCCGGATTGAGCGAAAAGTGAGACTCCGGAGAGTCACCACGGGGATATCTGTTTGTGCTAAACCCGGTTCGGCGGCCACTCCGAAATCGGTTCCTATTCATGAAACGAAGATAGCGATTTGTCGTTCCCCGCGCAAGCCGCCTGAATACAGATATTTCGACTTAAAAGTCGTATATTGCCGGACGATCCTCCTCTTCCGTGCCGAACCGGAGCCTGATCCGACTTGCGGAAATCAAATAAATTCGGCACTCTAAGTTTATGAAGGTGAACTCCTCGATCCCGTATCTGGCCATCGCGCATTCCCTCGACCGGGCGTTTCCGTTCGATGCCTTCGCAGCGCCCAATCCGACGCTGTGGCCGATGTTCTTGTGGCGCGGGCGCGAGACTGACGAGCTCTGGCTGGGCTTGGGCTGGGCGGGAGTCTACGCCTCGCTGGAAGACTGCCGGGCGGCGCTGAAACACGTGGAATTCATTGGCGATCCGTTGGGGATGGAACCGCGCGGTTTTGCGATCTTCGGCTTCGATGCGGATGCGGAACCGAGTGAACCGTGGAACGGATTTCTGTCTCGTCTGATCGTGCTGCCCGAAGCGCTGGTTCGCGTTTCGCCCCGGCGCGCCGATTTTTTACTCCTGCGTCCGAATCTTGATCGCTCGACAGATGCCGAAACCGAGATCGAATGCGGCTGC
>JAQTRJ010000247.1 GCA_028711875.1 bacterium
GAGCTTCTCACGCAGATGCAGGCGCTGATGCGGCAGGAGAAAGAGCTGAGAGCGCGACGGGAGACAAGCTGACAGGCGCGGATTCCAGAATGACGAGATCGTTTTAAGGAATGAATCATGCGAGAGCAATTTCACGGAACGACCATTTTAGCGGTGCGGCGCGGCGGGAAAACGGTGGTGGCGGGCGACGGTCAGCTCACGCTGGACGACACCATCATCAAGAGCAGCGGCCGCAAGGTGCGCAAGCTGTTCGACGGCAAGGTGCTGACCGGGTACGCGGGCGGAGCCGCCGACGCGCTGGCCTTGCTGGAAATTTTCGAGAACAAGCTGAAGCAATACAACGGCGATCTGACGCGCTCGGTGATCGAAGTGGCGAAGGAATGGCGCTTGAACCGCGATCTGCGCCGGCTCGAAGCCGATCTGGTCGTCATGGACGAGGAGAAAATGTTTCTGCTCTCGGGACTCGGCGAAGTCGTGGAACCGGACGACGACGTGGTGGCGCTGGGTTCGGGCGGCACCTACGCGCTGGCGGCGGCGCGCGCGCTGCTGAAGCACACGACCCTGTCGGCCCGCGAGATCGCGACCGACGCGATGGCGATTGCCGCGGAAATCTGCGTTTACACGAACACGCATATTACCCTCGAAGAACTGTAAAACGCCGGGTGGGTCTGGAGACCCGCCACGGCGAAAAAAGAGTCTGATAACACTGTGAATCCTCCGATTACTCCTCCCATCAAGCAACTCACGCCGGCTGAGATCGTGGCCGAGCTCGATCTGTATATTATCGGCCAGGACGCCGCCAAGCGGTCGGTGGCGATCGCGCTGCGCAATCGCTGGCGGCGGCAGCAGGTTTCGGGCGAACTGCGCGACGAGATTTATCCCAACAACATTATTCTGATCGGCCCGACCGGCGTCGGCAAGACCGAAATCGCGCGACGGCTGGCGAATCTGGCCGGCGCGCCGTTTTTAAAAGTCGAGGCCTCGAAGTATACGGAAGTCGGCTACGTCGGACGCGACGTGGAATCCATGATCCGGGACCTGATGGACACGGCCGTGTCCAAAGTGAAGAACGAGCAGCGCGAACTCCTGAAAGATTCGGTGGCGGCGACGGTCGAAGAGCGGCTGCTCGATCTGCTGGTGCCGCCGACGCGGTCGCGCCGCCGGCGCGCGGGCGAGGATGACGACCGCACCCGGCGCGCCCGGCGCGCCGAACAGACGCGGAGAAAACGGCAGCGCGAGCTGCTGCGCGAGCAGCTGCGCGAGGGACTGCTCGAATCCCAGACGGTCGAGGTCGAGCTGCCGGAAGAGCCAATGCAGATGATGCAGATTTTTTCCGCGCAGGGCATGGAAGAGATGGGAATCAATCTCCCGGAGATGATGGGCGGCGACAAGCGGATCCGGCGGCGGATGCTGACCATCAGCGAGGCGCGCACGCACGTCACCGAAGAGGAGATGGATCAGCTCGTGGATATGGATCGCGTGGTGCGCGAGGCCGTGCGCCGCACGGAAACGGCGGGGATCGTGTTCCTCGACGAGATTGACAAGATCGCCGCGCCCGCGGAGAGCGCCGAGGCCGGGCCGGACGTGAGCCGGACGGGCGTGCAGCGCGATATTCTGCCGGTGGTCGAGGGCACCACCGTCACCACCAAGTACGGCATGGTGCGCACGGATCACATCTTGTTTGTGGCCGCCGGCGCGTTTACGATCGTCAAACCGTCGGATCTCATTCCCGAACTGCAGGGTCGTTTTCCCATTCGCGTCGAGCTGGAAAAGCTGGGCGCCGACGAATTTTTCCGGATTCTGACCGAGCCGAAGAACGCGCTGATCCGGCAGTACACGGCGCTGCTCGCGACCGAGGGCGTGGAGCTGCGGTTCACGCGCGGCGCGCTGCACGAACTGGCCGAGATCGCCCACAAGGTGAATCAGCGCACGGAAGATATCGGGGCGCGGCGGCTGCACACGCTGATGACGACGCTGCTGGATGACATTCTGTTCAACGCTCCCGGCGTCAAACACAAGCGGATTACGATCACCAAGGCGCGCGTGGCCAAGCAACTGGCGGAGATCGCGGAGGACGAAGACCTGGCGCGGTTTATTCTGTGAGAGTCACTGCGCGGGCGAAGCTTAGGCGAAGCCGGGCGGGAGGCCCGAGCTTTGCCCTTTGTTTTTTTTGTTGGTTTTCGACGAACATCTAATCTATTGTCTCTGCGATTGTTGAGTGTTATTTCGCCATTTTTGGAGGCGAATCGAACGCGCAATGATTGCGTTTCTCGCATTTTTTGCGCACGAATCCGAAATTGACCAAAACGAGATACGAGGGAATGAGAATGCACCGATCCGCACTGAATTGGCTGCCGCTGCTGCTGTTCTTGCCGCTGACTCTGCTTGCGGCCCCGCGCGACGCGGTGATGTCCACGCGGATTCTGTCCGCAACGCCATCGAGCACGATGATTGCCGCCCGTTTCGATGAGGCCGCGCTGGGCCAGAAACTTACGGCCAGGGAAGCGGATGAACACACACCCGACGGCTTCGGAATGTATCTGGCCGTCGCCGGACACGGGGCCGTAACCGCGCGGGTGCTCCGCTACGAATTGGGAGACGAATTCTCGACCATGCGGGAGCTGGAACGGGAAGACGTGGCCGAAACCGCGGACGATCTGACGCTGCTCAGCGCGCCGGTCGTGCTGCACGATCTGCGCTTGGTGGCGCTGAACCTGCGACCGGTGATGCGCGACGAAGCGGGCACCGTGCGGCTGGTGCGCTCCCTCGACGTGGAAGTCACCACGGCGGGCGCGGGCGGCGAAAACGAGATCATGGAGCCGCAGTCGCTGTCTTCGGCGTTTGCTCCTCTCTATCGCGAGTTTGTGGCCAATCTGGACGAAATCTATCCCGAGCTGGCGATGGATCCGCCGGGACGCTATTTGGTGATCGGTTCCTCGGCCCGGATGACGCAGATTCAGAACTCCAGCCAGTTTCAGTCGTGGCTCGATTTGAAGCGGCGCAAGGGTTACGCGATGCAGCTGGTGTCGCTGGAAAGCCCGACCGAACAGAACGTGCGGCAATTCCTGCAGCAAACCTACAACGACGCCGCGCTGCCGCCTCTGGAATATACGCTGATCATCGGCGATCACGGAGAAGTTCCGGCGCACCTCGAAGCCAATCCCGAGCACGCCGGTGAGACCTCGGTCGGCGATAACTACTACTTCTGCCTGGCGGGCGGCGATTTGCTGCCGGATGTGATCCATGCCCGCGTATCGGGACAATCGCCGTCGGAGTATGCCGCCTATTTCGCCAAGGCCTACGGCTACGAAACCAATCCCTATCTGGATGACATGGAATGGTTCCAAGCCGGCACGTTCGTGGGCGGGAACCGTTCGGACGGCGGCACCTACCCCGTGACGCCGGTCTGGAACGTGCGCTGGGCGCGGGAGCGGCTGATGCGGGACGGCTGCATTACCGACGCCGACACGTTTTATTATCGGATTCCGACCGACCCGCCGCCCCAAACCTACACCGCAGGCATTATTGCGGATATTGATTCGGGGGTGTGCATCGTCATCTATCGCGGCTGGGCACAGTCCTATGGATGGTCGTATCCGGTCTTTGAGAACTCGCACGTGGCGATGTTGCAGAATGGCCGCCGTCTGCCCGCTTTTTACAGCATCGTCTGCGGCACCGGCAATTTCGCCTATACCGGCGGTCCGTGTCTCGGGGAGGAACTGACCACCGGCGTCGGCACTCCCACACAACCGCAGGGAGCGATCACATTTTTCGGAGCCTCCGATCTGGCCACGAATACGCGGCACAACAATGCGATTCTGGCGGGGATACTTGAAGCGCAGCTCGAACAGGGCGTGCGCGGCGCGGGCGCGCTGGTTCTGGCGGGAAAACTCGAAGGCTGGCGGCAATTCCCGCTCGAACGGCCGGGCAGCGCGCGGCCCTTCGCGTATTATTATATCCTGCACGTGTTCAACCTGCTTGGCGATCCCGAATTGCAAAC
>JAQTRJ010000248.1 GCA_028711875.1 bacterium
CCAGGGACTCGTCGGTGAAACCCGAACGCCGCGCCTTGCTGTCGAGATAGATCGCACCCAGAATCTTGCCCCGCAGCACAAACGGCACTGACATGACCGCGCGAATCTGCTTGAAGATCACCGACTCGCTGCCCGAGAACCGCGGATCGGCCTGCGCGTCCACCGTGAGCACGCCCCGCTGCGTCTGCATGACCTCCTGCACGATCGAATGGCTGACGTCGGAAATCGAGAGCGCGCTGTCGGGTTCGATGTTCCGCGCCGTGCGGACGATCAGCCGATCCGACTCGTCGTCCTCGCGCAGCACCAGAAATCCCCGCTCGGCGTCCACCGTCTGCAGCGCGATGTCCATAACCCGATCGAGTAGCCGGTCAATCTCCACGATCGTGTTCAGCACCTGCGAAATCTCGAACAAAGCATGAAGCTGCTCCTGCGGCAGCATGACGGCGGCTGGAGTCTTCGTCCAGGAGTTCGTGATGGTGTCTTCATTCATGGAAGGTTGTCCCATGGAGTGTCTGTGAAACTCAGATGAGTCCCGGAGGTATCATCGAAACAGGAAAATAAGCCGGGACGCGATGTCCGTGTGTCCCCGCGCGCGTCAATCACGGTGAGGTACCAGGAGTAATGCCGGGAGGGATCTTCCGCGGAACTGAGCAGCGTGCGCGTGACCCGCACGGAATCCTGCGTGGCCGGAAGCCCGGTGGTATCCCACATCAGTTGTTCGTAGAGATTCACCCGAACGGAGTACGTGTGTCCATCGGTCGGCGTTCCCCAGGAGTGCCAACTCAGCCAGGGCTGGAACGTATAGACCGGCACTTCGTTGGTCGGGGGATATCGCACACTGGGAATCGGTTGGCTGTCGGGCACGTAGTAGACCGCCCAGCCGCTGCCCACGGCTCCCGAGTCGTCCACGGCGGTCACCCGGATTGTATCCAGTCCCAAGTCCTCAGGCCATCGCACTCCCGGCAGGTCATTCTCCGAGAATTCCAGGACGAACAATCCGCGTTCCCCGTCAAAAGACATATAGCCAAGCGCGATCTCCCCGATCACAGCCGATACGCGGTCGTATTGCAGGTTGTTGTCGGGATCGCTGAGGATCGCCGCGATCTCGGTCGCATAAAAATCATCGTTGGCAATCTGAATGTGAGTGGTTGCCTGGACCTGTTCCACGCGCGGCGCGCGATTGGCTTGCGGCGGCTCGATATAAAAAGATGACGCCGGATCCTTGGGATTATCCCGCTCCGGAGTCCACGAGCACCCTGCCGCGATCAGCCCGCCCAAGATGATTAGGACAAAAAGCCGCATTTCACCTCCCGTGCAATATCGTCATAAGATAACACTTCTTGCGCGCAAATCAAGGACTCCGCGGGAGATTCCATGTGCATTTGCATACTCCATGCAAAAAAAGAAATCCGCGTCACTTGAACGCGGATCGTGCGAAAAACTCACAGAAAACAATAGATTGCTACTTCACGAGCTGAATCGCTCGAACCCCCGTGCGCAACCCGTTCATCTCCACGGTCACGAAATACTGTCCACTTGCCATCGAAGTGGCGTCCCACCAGACTTCGTGTCTGCCGATCGAAAAGGACCCGTTGGCCATAACCGCGACTTCCTGCCCCAGCGCGTTAAAGGCGCGCACCCGCACCCAGCCATTCCGCGATAATTCAAAGGGGATCACGGTGGCTGCATTGAACGGATTGGGATAGGGAGCTAAAAGCTGGACATCGTCCGGCAAGGCCGCGTAAACAGGCGCTGCGGCATCCGGCGGATCATAGTAGAAACAACCGATATCCGGCAAGGTCCCATCCGGATCATTGGGACAGCGCACCACGTCCGCCGAATCAATACAGGGCGATCCCCCTTGGAGACCGTAATATGCGGCGACTTCGCTCAGCGTCCTCCAGGTACCCCATTCTCCATGCGACAAAAACAGCGG
This sequence comes from bacterium, assembly GCA_028711875.1. GTDB lineage: Bacteria > Electryoneota > RPQS01 > RPQS01 > RPQS01 > JAHJDG01. Next base: position 1,937 of record JAQTRJ010000248.1, read on the forward strand.
ATCGGCCAAATAGGCGTGAGCGCCATAGTGGATACTGTCTTCATCGCTGAAACTCATCCGGTCGAAGCTGCCGGGATCCGGAGTGCTCGGTGGCGTGAACCAGCCCGAATTACGCCAGTACACGACGTAGTCCACCTCAACCCAGCCGCTGGAGCGGCTCTGGAAATTCAGCGTCCCCACGTCCACCTGAACTGCACTGCTGTTTACCGTCACGCGGGCCGACTGGGACGCGACGACACCCGTCGAATAGTACGGATTGCTGGCCAGAGCACGAGCCACATCAATCGTGCATTGAATGATCCACAGCGTGCCTTCGTTGGAGTTGAACACGCCGCACGGCTGCTGATTATAGCTGCGCACCGTCACCACGCAATCGCTCATCGTCCATAAATCCGCTATCCCGCCCGAGCAACTCCGGTCGAAATGCACTCCGATCACATCGCCCGGACCGATCACGGTAATCACATTCCCCGTCAGTCGAAGCTGATGGAAACCGTTGATCTCCAATCCCACCGTGGCCAAATAGACCGGGAACGGCCCGGGGCGTTCAGGGACGGCGGCGGTCACGAAATTATTGCAGAAACGGTTGCCGTCCAAAATGTTGTTGCTCAGTTCGTTGAGATAAACCGTCTTGCTGAGAAAACCGGTGGTTCTGAACCGATTTCCATCCGCACGAAAACGACCGCCGTGGGCATAGACGCAGGAACGGCTGCCCCGAAAATCACAGTTCAACAGAGTCAGAAACGACTCCGACGACACGATCACGGAATCGGGCAGTCCGCTGCGCTCATCAATCCTCATCCACTTCAGCACCCGCTCTTCGTAGTTCAGCCCCTCGAAATGGAAACCACTCCACCCGTTGGGCGCGTACAGAATGATCGGCTCGCCTTCCGTGCCGCCGGCATTGAAAGATCCATAAATTAAAAACGGAGCTGTGGTCTGAAAAATGACCACCACTCCGCTGTCTATCTGTAGTTCCGCATCGCGAGGAACCCAGACCTGACCTTCCACGAATACCGTGGTACCGGTTGTCCAGATTCCCGATACTTCACCGCTGACGCGCAGTCCACCAGCGACGGCGACACCGCAGCCAAGAATCAGAACCATCGCGATGATGCAGCTATAAGCCCGCCGCATCGGGGACCTCCAAATCAATGAATCAGCCCTGATAACACCTTATGAATCAACTAAAAATATACATCAGACTGTATCCAAAGTCAAGCAAGAAATAGTCCACTTTTTTATGACGGATAGCCTTATTGCATTCTCCTGAGCAAATCCAATATTTCCTTATGCTCAGGAAACCTGCCCTTCTCCAGCTTGGAGTAAACCAACCGGTTCCCGGCACGGATTTCAAAGGCTCCGCCCGAAGATTCTATCATTTCGGGTCTTTCATATCCTTGATTTTCAAGAAATTCGGCCAAACTGGCCGCCTTCGGATAGTAGTTTCAAACCGCACAAAACTCGATGGAAATTCGCTCCATGCACTCTCCTTGACAATGTATTATTTATCAGCATCTTATAGGAATTCGTCCAAATCTGATGCTACAGATTCCAGCCCAAGCCAACACAGGTTTCCATGCGTTCCTCTTCGCCCGACTCTTCAATTCTCGTGACCCGACCGCTGAGAGCCAAACCCGGGAGAATGTCCCACTGGGCTTCCAATCCAATCCGGGTCACCCGTCGGAATTCGCCCGCCAGAAACGGAAACGTCGAGTCGTTCCCTTCGAAATTCGGATGATAGATATCTCCGCCAACCACGTCGTTGGCCGCATCCGCGCCGTGATTCTGCCGCAGAAAATGCACGGAAATCTGCAGCGGATAGACTGTTCCGCGCAGCCGTGCATTCAGGAATTCGCTGTTCGGTTCGAGGGTATATCCCAGCGGCGACGTCCAGTGAGTGTACGTGTTCACTGTAAAAAAGTGGGAGTACACGAACGGCCGGATTTTCGTGTATTCCAGCGTCGCGTCGAAGCTCCGCCAGAACGATTGCGGAATCAGTCCGTGCGCGCCGAGAGTGTAGGCCGATT
>JAQTRJ010000011.1:0-5919 GCA_028711875.1 bacterium
TTCGACCAACCGCGGACGAACGTGGAGTCAGGCCACGAATGTCACCCGCACTAACGGTGGACAAAACGCGCCTCCTCCCGGCAGTCTATCCGAGCGCGATATCACTCTGGCCGAGCGCGTGACCTATGAAGACGGACACGGCTGCCTCCATCTCTTCTATGAACTCGATCACGATGCCGGTGCCGCGGCGACCTACGAATTCGAAGGTGTTCTCACGTTGAATCCGATGCTGTATCAACGCATTCCGGTGGACAGCATTCCCCTGTGTCCGATTGGAAATCCGTTCTGGCCGGCTTTGCACGTGGATTCCAGCGGCTTTCCCGGACGGGTGATTCCGCTGGATACCGCCTGCTATCTGTCTGCCGATCCGCCGCCCGATCCGATTCCGACATCCCTTGCCCTGCATCAGAATTTCCCGAATCCGTTTAACGCGTCCACGACCATTCCCTTCGAGCTGTTGTGCGCGGGGAAAATCTCGCTGCGAATCTTCGACGTGCTCGGCCGCGAAATCGCCGTGCTCTGCGATGACGATGCTCGGCCGGCAGGCGCGCATTCCGTCTCCTTCGATGGCTCGCGCTTCGCCAGCGGGATTTATTTCTGTGTGCTGTCAACGGCGGACAAGCGGGTGGTGAGAAAAATGATCCTTCTGAAATGATGTCCGCTGAGAACTGAAGGTACCGGACTGTCGAGACTCGTGAGGGAACCATGAAAGGACTTTTCATATCGGTGGGAATCCTGATCGCTCTCGCCGCGATCTCGTTTGCGGCGGAGGATCATTCCTTTTCCACCACGCGTTTTCTCGACCGGGGAACCGAGATGCGCGTGAATCGCGGCGGTCATTCTCTGGATGAGATCGTGTATTGGGAAGGCTGGGAGAGCGGCAGTTTGTCCGGATGGACGCCCAGCGATGGACTGTGGCGAATTGTTCGCGATACAAGCGCGACCAACGGGACTCTGATCGTCGTGTGCAATGATTCCACGACGGGAGTGTATCCTCCGGGCGTGGCAACCACCTTAACCTCGCCCTTCCTTGACCTCCGTTCGGTCTCCGGCGGCGCTCTCGTAGCCAATATCATGTTCAGCGGCTATCTGCCGTCGCAGCAAACCTATCCCGATTGCGACTGGTGGATGATCGAGGTCACCCGCGATTCGGGCGCGACCTGGTGCAATGCGTTCAATCCGACCTGCGATCCCATAGGCGTAGATCCGGTCTTCAACGATTGTCCCTCGCAGTGGCAGGAATTTTTCGAGCCGTTTTTTTTCGATTCCTTGATGGGTTGCGTGATTCAACTGCGATTGTGTTTTCAGAGTAATCTCGATACCCTTGCGGATTCCGGTCTGCGCTTCGACAACGTCATTTTCGAGTACTGGCCACCCTACGTCAACGACATCTCCTGCTACAGTCTTCAGGTTCGCTACCCGAATGCGGTCAACCGCCCCTTCCGGATCACCGCCTATTTCCGCAACGAAGGGATCAATTCGCTGAACGATATACAAGCGTGGTGGCGCGCTGGCGAAAATCCGTGGCGACCCTTCTATGGAGTCTTCGCGCTGTCGCCGAACGAGACGGTTTTCTGCGACACGATGCTGACGGTCATCACGGAGGGAGCGTACACGATTCAGGCGCGCTCGGGATTGTGGGGCGACCAGAATCCGGCCAACGATACGGCAACGGTCGCGTCGGTGATCGTCGCGCCGGAGGGAGCGGAGCTTCTCATCGGCTATGACAACCGGACCATGCCCCGGAGTTTCAACTTTGCACCCGGTTCGGGGCCGCTGGTTCATTTTACGCCGGTGCGGGATTCCGTAGTCGAACAGAGCTATCGCCTGGATCGAATTCGGGCGCGATTTTCCGAGGATCAGGCGGGAGACCGGGAGATGCGCTGGCACGTTTATCGGGACGCGGAGGATATCCCGGGTGAAGAAATTCTCGATACGCTAATCGTGGTCTACTCGCATGAGACGGGCACCGGATCGTACAAGGACGTTTCTCTGCCGGTGAACGTCAACTCGTGGCTCGATGAGGATTTCTGGGTCTGGCTCGAAACCACGAATGACGAGGAACCGGAGCATTTTCCGCAGGTCTTGGGTGAAGACGCCGAGCCGTGGCCGGACATTCACTACTACGCATGGAACGGCGACGGCGAACCCACGCCCACCGCCTTTTTCTGTCAGATTCAATCGGTCATTCTCGACGATCTTCCGATCACCGATGATCCGAACCCGATTCCCGAAAGCGCGCGGCTCAAGCAGAATTTCCCCAATCCGTTCAATTCGCAAACGTGCCTTCATCTCGAGCTGTCCAAGTCCTGCCGTGTGACCCTTGCGATTTACGACGTGCTCGGACAACGCGTTTCCACTCTTTTAGATCAAACATTGCCGAGCGGAAGTCATTCGGCCGTTTTTGACGCGAACGCTCTGCCCTCCGGGTTGTATTTCTGCCGAATGAACGCGGACGATTTCACGGAGACGATAAAAATGCTGCTCTTGAGGTAGCGAACGACAGTCGCTAACTGCACGCGCGCCGCGTCTGCGAAATCGAGAAGCCCCGATGGATTACTCCGATTCGGGGCTTCTTGTTGCCGTCGCGTGTCAGCCGGTTATTTTGGGAGTGTCATTCTCAGAGTCAGCGACATAACAAGGCCGTTCGTTCTATTCCGGGAATTGGTTTCTCTTGTCGTGCCATGATGCTTTGCGGATAGTGGAGATGTGCCGGAAGTCCCAATGGATATTCCCGACATCATGGGAGGAGTGTCCCGGGATATCCGGCGGATTTGGCGCATATCATGGTCCGGGGTCTCTGTACTCTATATTGTTAAAATGGGCAAAGTCTTTCGCAATCAATTGGCATTCGTGGATCGCCTTGCCCATTGGATATCCGAAACACTCTTTGGCAAGATGGGTATTTGTAATAAGTTGGTCTTCTCCACAAGCCGCTGCTCGATCGCTTGAACATGTCAGACAGCCGCTGAAACACTAAACGAGAGGCTGAATCCTCTCTTGCTCAGGAATCCCCGGGATTCAGCGCACGACAGAAAGGTAGGCTGCGGCAAATCGCCAACGAAGCCAGCGAACAACAGACGATCTTCACTCAGATGTTGGATGAGGTCCGCGTGTTTTTCGCGCTGAAGAATCTCTATCTGGCGGAATATGATGCCGATACCGGCACGCTGTCGTTTCCGTATTTCACAGACGAACAGGATCCGTCTCCCGCGTCGAGGCGCAAGGTATGGACGGGTATTCGTGAATCGCTCTTCCTGACTCGCTCAGAGGTTCGATGGTACGCACAGCGTGTTCTGAGTTGTTCCGGCAAAAAAAAGCCCCCGTCACAGCGAGGGCTTTCTTTCTTCTGATGCTGGCGAAGATGACTCTTCGACGGTGCACAGCGGGGGCTATAAGCGTGATCGTCAGGCACCGCGACGGCGGGCTGACGCGCGCCATCGGCGGATCGCGCCGGAGCAATCACATCTCCGGCGATTCAGAGCCTATTCCTAACGACCGGTTACCTGCAGATAGGTGGATCGTTTGACGCGATAGTTGGCCGTGGCCTCCGTGACCTGATCTACCGCCTGCTGCCGCGTCGCTTCCGCGTCCAGCAAGTCAGTCAGAGTCACGATGCCGGCGTGATAGCTGTCCGCCGCCACCTTTCGGTTTTCTTCCGCTTGCCGCTTCGTTTCCTCACTCAGCCGCAGTTCCTTCTCGGCGTCCATCAGATCCCGCCACGCCTTGTCCATTTGCAGCAGCAGCAAGTCTTGATTTTCGCGCGCGGAATTGGCGGCGATCTTCTCTTGCAGCTTGCGCTCCTTGATGGTATGCGAGGCTTCCCACCACGCGGAAATCGGCACCGACACGGTTCCGAATACAATGCCGTTGTAGTCCCCGTCCGCTTCGTCGAATTGCGTGTAGAATCCGCCGATGCCGACTCCGGCCTGCGGCAGATACTCGCCGGTCTTGATGGCCGTTTGCAGCGCTTCCGCCTTGACGGATTCCTGAAGCAGCCGATATTCCGGCCGATGGAGGAGAGCCTCGCCGTGATCCACGTGCAGCCAATCCGGAATCTCCGGCGAGGCTGTATCCGCCATCAGAACAATTGTCGAGTCGTAGGGTATACCGAGGTGCTGACAGAACGACATCATCGCCAGCGCCCGCCCGTTCTCCAGCTTCGATAGGCGGACGGAAATCTCGCTCCGTTTTGTCTGCGCCTTGAGCAGATCGTTCTTTAGCGTGATCCCCGCTTGATAGGCCTCGTCAACCTGTTGGGTCAATGTGTCGAGGAAGGTCTGGTAGCGACGAAGAGTTTCCCGTTTCTCGTCGAGAGTGATGATCTGCCAGTACTTCTGTTCGGTGCTGAGATCCACTTCATTTTCCGCCCGTCGCACCTTGTCGTCGGCCACGTCGCTTCCCAGCGCCGCCAGACGGTTGGCGTTGATGATCCGTCCTCCGGCGAAAACGGGCTGCACGGCGGTAATCATGCCGATCGTCCCGCGATCCATCATCGCCAGCGACATCCCGGGGAAATAGGCATACTGAGTCGCATCCGGCAGGTGCGCCCGATCGCCGTCGTGCACCTGCAGATTGCCGCCGGGAATCGTCTCGTCAATCAGATAATCTCTCGTGCGGAAGATCGCGCCGCCCGCTGAAATGGTGGGAAAGTACTTCGTCAGCACGGCCCGGCGAGTCTGTCGCGCGGCATCGCGCTCCAGCAAGCTGTTGCGATACGAAACGTTGTTCTGGCGCGCCAGATCGCGGCACTGATCCACGGTCAACGTATTTTGGGCGGATGCGCCGGCGGCAATCGAGATCAGAAGCAGAACGCTTGCGAGACAACGGCTACGCATGGGACACCTCCTCCGCCGGCACCAGATCATGCCTGATGAACGTCGCGTACAGCGCCGGCAGCACATAGAGCGTCAGCACCATCGAAGACATGAGACCGAAACACATGACCGCGGCGAGTGGGCCCCACAGAAGCGAGCGCCCGATGATCATGGGGATGACGCCCACCGCCGCCGCCGCGGAAGTCAGGAAGATGGGCCGCATCCGGCGCTTTCCGGCGGCCACCGCCGCCTCGGCGATGGACAGGCCCTGCCTTCGAAGACTTTCCGCATAGTCAATCAGAATGATCCCGTTGCGAATGACGATCCCGCACAGGCTGACAAAACCCACGAACGCGGTAAAACCGAACGGATAGCCCGTTACCCACAATCCGAGTGCGCCGCCGAACAGACTAAGCGGCATCGTCACCATGATCAGAAACGCGTAACGCGAATGCCGGAATTGAAACAGCAGCATCAGGAAAATGAGAAAAATGCTGGCCGCTAACGCCTTGTACATCGGGGTGTAATAAATCACCATAGCCTCTTTCTCACCGCCGATCTCCATGCGGACGCCTTCGGGCAGCCTGAGTTGCCTGATCTGCGGCCCAAGTTGGGTGAACACGTTATCGGCCAGCCGGCCGTAGGCGGCGTCCGCCCGCACCGTCAGCGTCCGTACGCCATTGCGGCGGACGATGTTCCCCTCCGTCCATTCAGGAGTCGGCGTCGCGATCTGCCGCACCGGCGCGGAGGCGGCAAACAGGGGCGACGTGACGTACTGGTTGCTCACGTTCTCGATCGAGCCGGATTCATCCTCCGAGCGATGCACCACCACGTCCACCGGATAGTCGCCCTCCCACAGCGTGGACACGGGCAATCCCTTCGTCCCGATCGCCAGCGACGTCGCCAGCACCGATTTCGTCAGGCCGGTGCGATTGCATTCGTCGCGATGGACGTCCATAAAAATACCGGCCAGCGGCTCCTCGTAATCGTCGCGCACCCAAATCACCCGGGGATCGCGCCGGAGGATTTCCTTGATTTCGGAGGCGGCGCTTTTCAGATCGGCGATGTTGTCGCCCGCGAGACGAATTTCGATCGGCGACTC
>JAQTRJ010000011.1:5929-16556 GCA_028711875.1 bacterium
GCATGATCAGCTGCTTCATCCGCACGTGCGCCTGAGGAAAACGGTCGGTGTAGGCTTCGTATTCCTTCAGCAGCGCTTCAGTGGCCTCGTTACTCTCGGTACTGATGACGAACTGCGCAAAGTTTCTGGCCGGCATGTGCGGAGCATACATCGTGTGAAAGCGGGGCGAGCTGGTTCCGACGAAGGCGGCGTACGTCGTCACTCGCTTGTCGTTCTTCAGAATCGCTTCCATCGAATCCGCCACGGCCGCCGTCTGATCGAGCGAACTTCCCGTCGGCAGATAAATTTCGATGGCGAATTGATTGCGTTTAATCACGGGAAACATCTGCTGCGCCGTTCCGGACAAGAGCAGCATCCCCCCGATCACCGACAGCGCTCCGGCCAGAATCACCGTCTTCCGCCTGCGAAACGTGCATTCCAGAGAGCGGTCGAAATGATGCTGAACCCATTCCAGAAACGTCCGGCGCGACGCGGTGCGCGGACGATGCTTAAGCCCGACGCGAATCATGCGTTCGTTCATCAACGGCACCAGCAGAATGGCGATGGCAAACGAAATGAGCAGCGCTATCGCCACGGTGTACGGAAGAAACTTGATGAAATCCTTTGCGACGCCGGTCATGAAGAAGCTCATCGGCAGGTAGGCGACGATGATGGCCAGCGTGGCCGTGAAAACCGATACGGCCAGTTCCTTCGCGCTGGACAAGGCCGCCTGAAACAGCGTCTCCCCCCGGTCCAGGTGTTCCAGATGGTTGTCAATCACGACGATGGCGTTGTCCACCACCATCCCCAGGACCACGATCAGCGACGCCAGTGTCACCGTATCCAATTCCATGCCGAGAACGTAAAGAGTTCCGATGGTAATCAATTCCGTAATCGGGATGGTGATCGCGGCGATGGCGGCCACTTTCATCGGCAACAGCAGCATCGTGACCAGAATCACGGCGATAATGGCAATGACGAACTCCTGCATGAATTCGCTGATGGATCCGCGCACAATGTGCGGTTGATCGGTGATCTTATTGACGGATACTTCCGGCGGCAGCGTCGTGCTGAATTCGCCCAAGATCCGGTCAACCTCTTTTCCCAACCGGTCAATGTTGTTCCCCGCCTGCATCTCCAGGGAAACGAACAAGCACTTCTTGCCGTTAACCTTCACAAAGGAATCCGGTTCCTTCAACTTGCGCTCGATGCGCGCCACGTCTTTCAGCCGGACGACCGTCCCCGTGGGATCGGCGTAAACGATCTGTTCAGCCACGTCCCGCTCCGATTGATAGCGCGGCGCGACGTGAATCGGCATCACCACCCGTCCGTTGTCCAGTTCACCCGCGTAGCTGACCGATCCTTCCGTTTTGAGCACGGCCAGCACGGTCAGCGGTTTGATGCCGTAGAACGCGAGCTTCTCATCCTCCAGATAGATGCTGATTTCCTCGTGCTGCATGCCGTAGCGCTTGATCTTGGAAATCGCCTCCACCTTTCGCAGCTCGTTGGCGAGCTGGTCGAGGTACTCATTCAACTCCTTGTAAGATGCCTGATCCGATTCGATGGTGAGCAGCAGCGCCACCGTGTCGCCGAAGTCGCTGTTGGCGAACAGCGCGCTGACTCCCGACGGCAATTCCGCCTTCAGCTCGTTCAGGCCGTGCCGGAGCTTCGACCAGAACTGATCCGAATTCTTGACGTTGTCGTTCAGCTCGACGAAGACGTACATGACGTTTTCCTGAGAAAACGAGTACGTCTTTTTCTTGTTGACTTCCTTGAATCCGAACAGATAATTCTCAACCTTGGTGGTTAGCTGTTCCTCCACTTGCTGCGAGGACGCGCCCGGAAAAACGCCAATCACCAATCCCTGCCGGACCTCGAATTCCGGAAATTCCTGTCGTGGCATCACAAACAACCCGAATATACCAACCAGCACGAGGATCCCGGTCAGGACCAGCACGATCTGCGGATTTCGCATCGCTGAGCGAATAACGTCGAAGCGGGATTCCATGGGATGTCTCTGCCTGCGATTAGCGGGTGAAATGAATTGGCGATTGATCGGAGAGCTTCTGTTGTCCCGACACGATGATCCATTCGCCGGCTTCCACGCCCGATGTGAGTTCCACGCCGGTGTTGACGAACAACGCCGGAGTCACCTCCCGCCGCCGCGCGACGGACTTCACAGTGTCCGCGATGAACAGGTAATGCCGTCCGCTTTCATCCACCATCACGCTGCCTGTCGGCACGACCACGGCGGCCGGACGGCGCGGATCGAGAATCCACACGTTGCACAGCATCCCGGGCAGCAGCGTGTGATCTTCATTGGGGATGGCGATCTTCACCCGATAGGTATGCATCAGCGGATCGGCCATGACGCCGACCTGTTCCACCACTCCCGCGAGACGAGTCTTGCCCAGAGCGGAAACGCTGACGGTGGACTTCATTCCCTTCTTGATGACGGCGATTTCGCTCTCGGCTACGGAAATCTTTGCATAGACTGTGTCAATGCGTACCAGCGTGATGGCGCTCAGAGCGGGATTAGCTCCCATACCCGGCTCGATGGATCGTCGTCCCACGATTCCGTCCACCGTAGCCCGGAGACTGCAATCCGCGAGGCTCTTTTTCGCCACGGCCGCCGCCGCTTCCGCCTGGTGCAGGCCGGTTTCCACTTCCACCCATTTGATGGCCGGCAGGCTGCCGCTCTCGTGCATGGGTTTCAGACGGCGATAGGCGTCTTCCGCCTGAGTCAGTTTCGCCGTCGCCATCTCGTAGCTGTTCCGCCAGGTTTCCGTATTCAGCGTGGCCAGCAGATCGCCCTGACGCACCCGGTCGCCTTCGTGTACGTGAACCTCCGACACGGTTCCAAGCACCGCGAAGGTCAGCGGAACCGTCAGCGCTTCCTCGATGGTTCCGCAGTAGGCAATGTCCATTTCGGAACTGCTTTGTCGGACTTCTTGAATGCCGACCGTGATGGTTCGCGGGGACGCCTCCCAGCCGTTGCCGGTTCGGCAGCCACTCAAGCCAAGCATGGCCATCGAAATCGCCGCGAAGATTCCAGTAGTTAGGAATCGCATAATCCACTTTCTGAAGAATGTTAGACTAATATCGTATTATGTTCGAACAACATCAAAAAAAATTCAGCTCCGCAACCCGCCCATGAAAGCTTTTAAAGTAATATCCATCATATCGGTAACGCCCTCGAATGCATTCGTTAAGCCGTATTCAAACATCAGCGTCTTGAAGACCAACAGAATGACAGTGGATAGGCGTTGGATATCCTGATTGTTAAGCAGCTTGAGCTCGCCCGATCGGACACCATCCGCCAGAATGCCCGAGATTTCGATGATTTGTTTCTCACTCTGCTGTTCCCGCAGGCGGGCTATCACTGGCTGTAAAGTGGAAATCTCTCCAAACACCACTTCATACATGAGAGCTCGCTGCCGGGCCTCGTCTACGATGCTCAGCAGATAGGCCCGCAATTTGTCTTCGGCGGATGCCTGCTGCTGCATGGCCGCCTGTGCCTTCAGAAAAATGGCATTGAACTCCTCGGTCGCAATCTCGTCGAAGATTTCATCCTTGCTCTTGAAGTAATAGTACAGAGTGCTCTTGCCTTTGTGGGCAGCCTTTGCGATATCCTCCATGGTAGTTTTCTGCAAACCCCATTTCTGAAAGAGACCGCGGGCCGCTTCCCGGATTTGCTGCTGAATCAGCTCGTCTTTTATTTTGGGTTTCATACTACTCGACCATATTCGTTTCTTAGTCTAAGATACGAAATCGCTCGTGCGGAGTCAAGGGTAAACTATAATCCTAAATATTTATTAATAAACACATAAGATTTTTCATGGAACAAAAATTGAATTCGAGAGGTGTCCCTCGCGTGCTGAAAGATGGCATCCTGTGAACCTATTGCGATCCAGCACAAAATAACGGGTCAGCAACATCTGCTAACCCGTTGTTTTTATGTAGCGCCTACGGGATTCGAACCCGTGTTACCGGCGTGAGAGGCCAGCGTCCTAACCACTAGACGAAGGCGCCATTTAATACGAAAAAGCATAATAAGAATTCCTCGGGAAACTGTCAAGTCGCCGAGGTCACGGGCCTGCCGGCAGGATTCCCCGACTTGAGTCCCACGCAATTCCAGGCTATATTGCAACTCGAAATGGACCGACGATCACAAGGAGATGCATGACCCCAGCCGCCGAATCCGCCACGATCCCCCGGCTCGTAAACGCCGCCGGCACGCATCCGCGCCGCGCGGAAACCTGCGCTACTGACGCCGATGAGCGTCGCTTTCTCGATCATCTCCGCTCCGGCGTGATCGGCGCGGGCGCGACGCTGCGGACTCCCTTCGGCGAACAACCGCTCCGCTATTTCGACTTCATCGCCTCCGGAAGGTTTCATCGCGATGTCGAGGACGAGCTGAATGAATGCGTCCTTCCCTTCATGGCCAACACGCACACCTCGAGCAACGCCACCGGCCGCATCATCACCGGCTATTATGAGAACGCGTTCCGCCGTATCGGCGCGTACGTCAACGCCTCGAAGGACGACGTCGTGCTGCCGGTGGGCTCCGGTTCCACCGGCGCGATCAACCGCATGATTACCGTCCTCGGCCTGCGTATTCCCGATCAGCTCGCGGATATCCGGAACTGCAAAAAATGTTTGCCCGATCACGCGCGGCCGGTGATTTTTCGCTCGATGATGGAGCATCATTCCAACGATATCGCCTGGCGCGAGACCATCGGCGAAACCGTGTACGTGGATTTCGACGGGCAGGGACGGATCAGCGTGGACGATCTCGAAGAGAAACTGCGAAAGTACGCGGATCGCCCGTGGAAGATCGGCACGTTCAGCGCGGCGTCCAACGTCACCGGCATTCTCAATCCTTGTCACGATCTGGCGCGCGTGCTGCATCGCTGCGGCGCGTGGGCGTTTTTCGATTTCGCCGCGGCCGGGCCGTACGTCGAGATTGATATGCATCCGCAGGATGATCCCGACGGCTACTTCGACGCGATCTTTTTCTCCGTGCATAAATTTCTCGGCGGGCCGCGCGCGCCGGGACTCTTGCTCGCCAGCCGTCGGCTCTTCACCAACCGCGTTCCGGCGGAGCCGGGCGGCGGCACGGTGCTCTACACGTCGCCCTGGGATCATCGCTATCTGCCCGCCATCGAGCAGCGCGAAACCGGCGGCACTCCGCCCATCGTGCAGGCGATTCAGGCGGGACTCGCGTTCGATCTCAAGGCCTCCGTCGGAGCCGCGCGCATCGAGCGCATCGAGCAGGATTATCTCTCCCGCGCGCTATCGCAGTGGGCGCATCATCCCCGGTTGCTCGTGCTCGGACTCACCGAGGCCAAACGTCTCGGCGTGATCTCGCTCATCTTCCGCGACGTTCACCACAATCTTGCCGCGGCGCTCTTGAACGATCTGTTCGGAATTCAGGTGCGCGGTGGCTGCATGTGCGCCGGGCCGTACGGACATTTGCTGCTGCACATTGAGGAAAAGCACTCCGCGGAGATTAGCTGCCGCTTGAATGAAGGACACATCGGCGAGAAGCCGGGCTGGGTGCGGGTGAGTCTCGCGCCGACCGTGAGCGAAGACGAATTCCAGACGCTGCTCGAAGCCGTGGATCACGTTGCGAATCACGGCAAGGAGTACGAAGACCGCTATTCTTTGTCGGACAAGACTGGCGAGTGGACGTGGAAGGGATGAGCGATGAACGATGAACGATGAGCGATGAAGGCGAGCGGTGAGTTCTTCCTTCTTCTTTCCCCCCTTAGCATAAGGGGGGACAAAGGGGGGTCGCGAAACGAGAGCGGATGAAGGAGAAGTGTTGTGTTTCTCCTTCTTTTCTCCCCCGCTTCAGCGGAGGGGGGGGATTGCGCCGAGCAGAATTCAATACAAAATGCGCGCGGTGTCGGTCTGCTTGCAGCCGACCCGCAACCGAAAACCCGCCTCCCCACCTCTCCCCGCCGCCCCCTATCTCCAATGCCAATCCTGCCAAAATCCCTGTCCGAAAACCACTTGAACAAAATATCAAATTCCCTTGACTTCGCCCAATTCCTCCCGTACCTTATTACACCGTATCCCACCTCCCGTCCCGCCTCAAATTTCTCCCAAAAATCCCTGAAAAATGTCTGCCAAAGTCCTGCCATTTCCTGCATTAACGCACCGAGATTTCTCCATAACTCCAATTATAAAAAGAAGTAATCCAGTTCGTTTTGTCAAAAAATATTTTGCCTTTTTTCGACATTCAAGTCTCCTAATCGTTGCTTCTTTGCCGAAATCTGACTATCATTGCACGCTTTCGACCGACACCGACATCCGTACACCCTGAAGGAGTCCGCCCTATGGCGCTCGCCACGAACCTCGGATTTCCCCGCATCGGCCCCGACCGCGAACTGAAAAAGGCCGTCGAGAAATTCTGGGCGGGAAAGTCCGACGCGAATGAATTGATCGAGAGTGCCGCGCACATCCGCCGCGCGAACTGGATGCGGCAAAAACAGCTTGGACTCAACCACGTTCCGTGCGGCGATTTCTCGCTCTACGATCACGTGCTCGATACGATCGCCATGACCGGAGCCGTGCCGCCCCGTTTCGGCTGGAGCGGAGCGCGGGTGGATCTCGAAACCTATTTCGCGATGGCGCGCGGACGCGGAACCGCCGCCGCCCTGGAAATGACCAAGTGGTTCGACACGAATTATCACTACATCGTTCCCGAGTTCGGCCGCGACACGAGCTTCCGCCTCGCATCGGAAAAAATCATCGAGGAATTCAAGGAAGCGAAGTCGCTCGGAATTTCCACGCGGCCGGTCCTGCTCGGGCCGCTGTCGTTTCTGTTTCTCGGAAAATGTTCGGACGACAGCGACCGCTTCGCGCTCCTCGACTCGCTGCTCAAAGTGTATGAAGACGTGCTCGACAAACTCGCGGCGGCGGGCGCGGAGTGGATCCAAATAGACGAACCGATTCTGGTTCTCGATCTGCCGGAGTCCGTGCGGAGTCTGTTCGAACGCGCGTATGCGAAACTCTCCGCGGTGAAAATCGAAATTCTGCTCGCGGCTTATTTCGACGAGCTACGCGAGAATCTCGATCTCGCGTTTCGTCTGCCCGTCAAGGCGGTTCATCTCGATCTGGTGCGCGCGCCGGGACAGCTTGAGCTTGCGCTGAAGAGTGTTCCGAAAGAAAAAATTCTCTCGCTGGGAGTCGTGGACGGCCGCAACGTCTGGCGCTCCGATCTCGATCGAATTCTCACCGCGTTGAAAACCGCCGCGGCCGCGCTCGGGAAAGATCGGATCTTCGTCGCGCCGTCGTGCGCGCTCCTGCACACTCCGGTGGATTTGGAGCTTGAACGCGATCTTGACGACGAACTGCGCTCGTGGCTCGCTTTCGCCGTGCAGAAAACGCGGGAGGTGGTTACGCTCACGCGCGCGTTGAATGAAGGGGAACACGCGGTAGCGGATGCGCTCGCCGCAAACCGCGCCGCCGCCGCCGCCCGCCGCGTCTCCCGCCGCATTCACAACCCGACCGTGAAACAGCGCGTGGAAAAGATCACGCCCGAAATGCTCGAACGGGAAGCGCCGTTCTCCCTGCGCCGCCGCGCCCAGCAGTCCGCGCTGAATCTGCCCGAACTTCCCACCACCACCATCGGCTCGTTTCCGCAAACCAAAGAAATTCGCAGCGCCCGCGCCGATTTTCTCGCCGGACGAATGAAATCCGCCGAGTATGAGAGCATGCTGAAACGCGAGATGGAACAGGTCGTGCGCTTTCAGGAAGAGATTGATCTCGACGTCCTCGTTCACGGCGAATCCGAGCGCTCGGATATGGTCGAATACTTCGGCGAACGGCTCGACGGCTTCGCCTTCACCCGCAACGGCTGGGTGCAAAGCTATGGCTCGCGCTGCGTGCGGCCGCCGATCATCTTCGGCGACGTCGCCCGTCCCCGTCCGATGACCGTGGACTGGACGACGTTCGCGCAGTCGCTGACCAAGCGGCCGATGAAGGGTATGCTCACCGGCCCGGTCACGATCCTCCAATGGTCGTTCGTCCGCGACGATCAGCTGCGTAAAATCACCTGCGAACAGATCGCCCTCGCGATCCGCGACGAAGTCCTCAATCTCGAAGCGGCCGGCATCGGCGTGATTCAGATTGACGAACCGGCCATCCGCGAGGGACTGCCGCTGCGCCGCGACCGCTGGAACGATTATCTGACGTGGGCCGTGGACAGTTTTCGCCTGAGCGCGGCCGGCGCGCGCAGCGCCACGCAGATTCACACGCACATGTGCTACTCCGAATTCAACGACATGCTCGCCGCGATCGCGCGCATGGACGCCGATGTGATCTCGATTGAATCCTCGCGCTCGAAAATGGAACTGCTCCGCGCGTTCCGCGATTATCAGTATCCCAACGACGTCGGCCCCGGTGTCTATGATATTCATTCGCCGCTCGTGCCGTCGGTCGAGGATATGGAAGAGCTGCTCCGGCTCGCGCTGCAGGTCATCCCCCGCGAGCGGCTCTGGGTCAACCCCGACTGCGGTCTGAAAACCCGCGCCTGGAAAGAAGTCCGCCCCGCGCTGAAAAATATGGTGGAAGCCGCCCGCCGCCTGCGCGCATAACACAGCATAACCAATGCGCCGTGGCGGCCGCTTGCGCCCGCCCGCAACTCACACTGAATTGCAGAAATAAAAAGCGTCCCGCACTCTCGTGCGGGACGCTCAAGCTTCATCCGGAGTCGCTGAGCAACCGGCTACATATCCGCCGCCGTCACCTCATAGGGCGGACGCAGCGGCGGTTGGCGAAGCCTAAGCATGCCGTCCACGTCCAGCCGCTCCCGCGCTACGTCCTCGGCGAGCTGTTCGATGGTTTTATTGCGCAGGAACCGCTGAATCTGATCCTTAATTCCTTCCCATTCTCCGTGAAGAACGCAGTTACAGTTCTCCTCGCAGAACTTGTAGCCGAGCAGACACTGCTCGCCGAAGTCCACGTGATCGGTCAGATGAGCGACGTCCAGCAGCGTGAGCTTGGATGCGTCGCGCTGGAGAATGTAACCCCCCTTCTGACCACGGGTGGCCGCGACGATCCCCGCCACCTTGAGCTGATGCAGGATTTTCGAAAGGAACGGGAGGGGAATCCCCTCGGTGTCCGCAATGTGACTGGCCAGCACCGGTCCTTTACCGCGAGCCATCGCCAAATGCACTAAAGCGCGAACGGAATACTGCCAAGTTGCTGATAGCATGATGGTGTACTTTTTGATCGTTACATCCCCAATCTATGAGAAAACTTTCGCATTGTCAATAAGAATCTATTGCGATAAGATAATCCAAAATACAGATTTAATAATTAAATAGAAAGAAAAATGAAAAATAAGAGGAGATTTTTCCCGGGATTCTCAGCCGAAGTTTGAGAATATTGGGTCAAGGACTCTGATTTCTTTGGGAGGGGGGAGTTCGTGAGTTATGGATCGGGGATAGGTAGGTACAGATTATGGTACGACCAGCACTGGCAGGTCCGAGGCTTCGGCTACAGCTTCGGCGGTGGTGAGGGTATAACCGAACAGGCAGCCCGAGCGGGGAATCGCTCCTGAGACGATCAAGCCGCATTTGCCTGTCCGCGCATGAAGCGCGACCTGCGCGGCGGGAGACCCGGCGGCGATCCGAACGGCATAGTCCATGCCGTCGAGATAGCCTTCGTTGAGAATCTGTCTCAGAAGTTCCGCCGTTTGATCGGCCAGTGGAATCGCGATGTCCTCCGCGGCCGGAGACAGACTGACGGGTGGACGCTCGAGGGATTGCAGGCGGCTCTGCCGGGAATGGAAATCCCAGATCGTGGTCTCATCCAACACGTGGGAACGGGACGGCGGGATCACGTTCAGCAGAGTCAAGCGGGAATGCAGCTCGCGCGCCAACCCCGCCGATAAACGGACCGCCCGCAGCGCCGGATCCGATTCCTCGATCAGGCAAAGAATCGTCTTGGGGGACAGCGGCTGCTGCGATTTCATGACCATGAGCGGCACAGGCGGACGGCGGATCAATCGCTGGAGAACCGTTCCGAACCACGATGAGGGCTGTTCGTGCAGTCGCGGCGACATGAGCAGCAGGCTCGATTCGCAGTGCCGGGTGGCTTGTTCGATGGCGATGGTTGGCGGCTCGGCGGAAGACAAAATCCGCACGCGCGGCGAACCCGCGTCTTCCAGTCGCCGCGCGAACGCCGTCAGATCGGAAGACGGCGCGGAATCGGACGCGGAAGAATCTCCGGCGGTGAGCAGGGCCACGTCGCTCTTCCAGGTCTCCACCAGATCAAGAATCGGACAGAAGTGCGGCTGGCAGTAGAAGTGCGCGCCGATGGGAATCAGCAATTGACGAAACAGTGCGGAGGCCGCCGCCGGTTCGCGACGGACGTGTTCCTGCGCCGGGCGGCCGCGGT
Organism: bacterium; assembly: GCA_028711875.1. GTDB lineage: Bacteria > Electryoneota > RPQS01 > RPQS01 > RPQS01 > JAHJDG01. The sequence continues at coordinate 16,322 of JAQTRJ010000011.1, forward strand.
CGGCGTCGGTTGGGATGAGCGAGGTCGGTTTTAACAACATTCCTGTCAGGGATTCTCCATCGGGAAACTCACGAATTGCGAAACTTCCGTCCCGTGTTTTTCCATGCAAATTACAGACCTACTGGCGAAAAAAGAGCGTAAAACACCCTCTATGATACAGGATAGAGCGATCCATTGTTTGTGTAGCTTGCAAAGAGAATCAAATTAGCGGATTAGAAAGACGGGACGAACGGAG
>JAQTRJ010000249.1 GCA_028711875.1 bacterium
CGTAGATTTCGACAGCGTGACCGTGAAATGCAATACGGCCAACTCCTACGTCAAGAAAGTCTCCGGTCAGTTTAAGCATTGCGTGTTCGAGGGACGTACCACGGACTACGGCGTTTTTCTCACCAGCGCCACGTGCAATCCGGCGTTCACCTGCTGCCAATTCCAGAACATGGCGCCGATATCGGGTAGCTACATGACAACCGTGTTTTCGGCAACCGGCTGCAATCCATCCTTTGGGACGGGAAATCCGGTAGAACCCAATACCTTTTCCGACACGTCTGGCTATCTGCTCACCATTCAAGGAACGGGACTGCTTCCTGTCATCAATAAGAGGGGAAACAATTTCTACCAACACGATGCGAGCGGCAGATTTATGGAATGGCGGGAATGCCCAATCAATCCTACGCTCTTCTCCATTCAGGGTCAATATTGGGAACCGACTCCCAGCATTGCACTCTTCACGCCTTCCATGGCTTCATACTGGCGGTACTCACCTTACAGAGTAAGTCTGGCCGGCCCATGCGAGGCTGGGGGCTTGCTCACAGATCCGGGTCCTGTGGCGGGCAGAGATCGCACGTTGGATGAAGACTCGCTGGCTATGGACACTTTGGATTACGCCATTCAATTGGAGGTGGAGGAAGACTTCGCCGCGGCGCAGGCAATCTACCTGCATTTGGTTCGAACTACCGAGGACTGGCAGGTGCGCTGGCAAGCAGCCACGCGACTCGTCACCACGGAAGTTCATCTGGAGAATGGCGGCCAATGGCTTGAGAACCTGATTGACAGCCTGATCGCGGTCGAGGATTCTTCATACGACGGGCCAGTTCTCGGTCACAGACTATTGGCTAACTATCACTTGAACCACGCGGAATATCAACCGGCGATTGATATTTGCCTAGACGTCTTGGAGAGCGGACTCCTGTTTCATGACTCGATAGCCGTCGCCATGGAGTTGGTCGGGATTCAAATGGCGGCTGGAGTACAAGAGGGGGAAGGCGGTGGATTGGACGAAAATCGCTGGGCACGGATTCCGGATGGGCTCAGAATCAAATCCTTTACGCATGGCATGGAGGTCGAGAAGAAGTTGTTGCACCTTCTGGGATCCGGTGGACATCAAATCCCCGAACCGCGCGAGATCGTTCCCACGGCATTCCAGCTCTATCAGAATCATCCGAATCCTTTCAATCCCACGACAGAGATTCGCTTCGACCTTCCCGAGGCGTTGCGGGTCGAACTCAAGGTGTTTAACACGCTCGGCCAGTTGGTGGCGACATTAGCGGACGAAACTCGACCCGCTGGTGCCTATCGAATCCTGTGGGATAGCAAGAATACCGCAGGCATTCCAATGGCTTCCGGCGTCTACGTCTACCAGCTCAAAGCCGGGAACTTCACCGACGCGAAGAAGATGGTGTTGATAAGGTAGCGCTGATCGCAATCCTGAAATACGAAACCCCTGCCCGAACGGGCAGGGGTTTTCTTCTCTGCGATTTTCCGCGTCGCTACGCCGGATACGGCACCGGATCGTAGCCCGGTTCGACGGCATTGCAGGCCTGGGCAACCTCCTCGAGGAAGGTGTCGTCCAGCGTGCTCGCCGTCTTCGCGGCCGCCGCCCGCAGCACGGGCAACAGGTTCAGGATCAGACGAGAGACCACCCGCCAGTAGTACTGGCCGACCGCCGCCTGCTGGCCGTAGGCGAGCAGAATGATCTGATCCACGAAGCCCAGCAGCATGCTGATGAACGGATTGGCCGCCTTCTGCTGCAGGACCGACTTCAGGTTGTTCAGCGCTTCCATAGCTGTTTCCTCCGGTTTTCGTTGTTTTCTGCGGCGGAGCAGGTTCGCGAGAAGCGCGAGCCCCTCGACGATGAAGCCCAACCCGCTCCACCAGTTGTTCGGTATTTTCAGCTTCATTTTCGGATTCCTTCGATCTTGTCCTCGACGCGGCGGAAGTTCGCGCGGCTCTCTTCGACGTGGGACTCGATCTGTCGCGAGAGGTTCTGCAGTACGGAGGTTTGCGTGGTCATGTACTCGCGCAAGTCCATGAGTACGGCGCGGTCAATGCCGCCCTGTCCGCGCCCGGCGTCCTTTTTCTCCAAGTAGGAGAAGAGCCGGATGATGACGAAGAGGATCAGTCCTCCGGCCACGCCGAATTTCAGCAGTTCGTCGAGAGCGAATTCCATTAGGCCACCTCCAACAATGTGCAGTCTATGGTGTCTGTCTCAGGATCAATCGTCTGCTCTGTGAGCCTAAAGCGCGTCGCGGAATCCATCGCGGCGGGCATCAGGTCATGAGTGAATTTCGCCTCGTCGCAGAGTTCCAGCGCAAGAGCCGAAAGCGGCGCGGTAAAGCTGACCTCGTGCCGCCGCTGCGTAAATCGCCAGATAATCCACTTCAGGAAAAGCTCCGCCGTCGCATCGTCTCGAATCCACTCCGCAGTATATTCCCACTTGTTGACCTGTTGAAAGTTCGTGTACGCGTCGTGGCACAAATCCCAGAAATCCTGTCCTTCGCTGGCGAGATTCGTGTAGCTGGAAGCATAACTGGATTCATTGGGGCTGCGGCAAAACAGCATCTTCTCGGCTTCACCGGTTGCAGCGTTCACTTTGTACTTCAGAACGAAGTCGTTGTAGATTTCCTTGACCGGGGTGCGTCCGATCTTGAAGCTGGTCTCGCTTCCCTTCATGAGGAACGTTTTCCCGCCATAGGTCGGCACGGAATCGCTCGTTTTGTCTATCCGCCGCACCGTGAACTTGCCGTCACCGCGCTCGAAGAATGCGAAACAGAACTCGCGGCAGATTTCAGCGATATACTCGAAGATGTCTTTCTGTTCGCCAATCCGGCGAGTGATTTTCCAATCCTTGCGATGCGTGGCAACGGCGTCAAAGGCGGCAGTATCAATATTGTCAATAGTTGCCTCCGTCCATCCGAGGAGGAGGGCTTCAACGAAGTAAACTGGGTTCTCGATCAGGTCGCCCTCGTTGAGAGCGGGGTCGGGTGTGTGGTCATCATCAATCCATGAGCCGTATTTCAAGCCCTTGACGCTGGCAAAGTACTCATCAGGAAGCGTAGTTGAATCCGACCTGACACTGAGAAAGAGATTCTTAACCCAGAAGGTGCCGCCGTCGTTCGCACCTGTGTTTACATATTCGAGCTTGATTGTCAGCTCATCATAGCCATCAGAAGAAAAATCCCACTCGTGCTCGGCATGGATCTCGTAGCGCGAGTTCTGCGCAACCATCGCATCGGGTGATATTCCGATGCCCAACATGCCGTAGATGTGGATTCGCGTCGCCGTATTGTTAGTAATGAGCCATGCCTTGCTGCCACCAGGGTAGCGGCTGTCGAACAGCCGTAGGTAATAACCGATCCATTGATCGGTCACCCACGATTTCGCCGTATCATCGATATGATCGTCGGCGGCCACATAGTCGGCGGTTATGCCGCCGTCCTCAGGCAGTCCGGTTGCAAGACCGGCGAGTTGCCCGAGCGATACCGTATAGCCGGTCATGTCCCCATCGGCCATATCCCACGAGATTATACCGCTATTCGGAATGCTCTCGTCGTCTTTGGTGACGGTGATACGCAATTTATCGTCAGTGATACCCGTTTTCGTGGCCGCCATGTGGAGCGTGACGAGATTCGAGCCGTTTCCTTGCCCGCTTAGAATGGCCTTCAACTGCGCCGCCGGAATGCGATAGGTTACCGATTGCCCGCTCGTGAGGGTTGTATAATTTGTCCCATCTTCATCAACGGCATTTTCTCCGTTTGTCGTTCCAACCGTAGGCTCGGAGGGAACCGGAATCAGCCCAAGAGTCATCGCCTCACCGCGTTTCTGATCTAGCCCCCGGAATTGGTACCACTTTGAAAGTCAGAGCAGAGTGGTATATTATCCAATCCGGAGGTGGTTATGGGACGGGTTAAGTACAAGGCGGAGCAGATCATCCCG
>JAQTRJ010000250.1 GCA_028711875.1 bacterium
CGCTGAAGTACGCGCAGTTTTTCTCCATACACGGCTTGTTGAACGAGTATCTCGAAGATGCCCGCGAGCTGCGCGATGGAAAAGAAGTTCTCGTGCCCTCGCCCTCAGACTGCGAGGATCTGGAATTCGAGGGTCTCGGGAAATTCGAAGCGTTCGTGACCTCGGGCGGAACCTCCACGCTGCCGCGCACACTCTTGGGCAAAGCGCAGCGCTTGAGCTACAAAACCATCCGCTATCCGGGGCACTACGCGGCGCTGCGTCTGCTCTGCGATCTCGGGCTGGCGTCCACGCAAACCTATCGCTTCGACAGCGGCACGCTCACGCCGCGGCGGATGCTGGTTCGCGTGCTCGAAGAAACTCTGCCCAAGCACGCGCCCGACCTCGTGATCGTCCGCGTGACCGCCACCGGCTCTCCTCCGCTTGCGGGGCGGCAGGGGGGAGTGGGCGAAGAAAAAATCGAGCTGGTGGTTCGTCAGGACGACGCGCGCGGCATCTCCGCCATGGGACAGCTGACGGCGTTCCCCGCCGCGGCCATCGCGCTGGCGATTCTCAAGGATCAAGTTCCTCCCGGCGCGCACACGCAGGAAACCGTCATCCCCTTCCCGTGGATGCGAGAGCAACTCGGAAAATTCGGAATCGTTCTATAGTATTCCTCACCGTTCTGTCCTCCCATACACCCACGGAGAAACCTATGCGCTTCCGTCTCGACAGGATTCTTCAGGCCCTGCTCCCGCATCACGATCATTTTTTTAATATGTTTGAGGAAGCCGCGCTCTACAACGCGCGGGCGGCGGACGAGCTGTTGCGGCTGCCGGTGACTTCGCGCGAGCAGTGGTCTGACATCGTGGGTCGGATCAAACAGATCGAGCACGAGGGCGACGCGGTTTCGCATAAGATTATGACCGAGGTCAGCAGCACCTTCGTCACGCCCTTCGACCCCGAGGACATTCACGGGCTGGCCACGATTCTCGATAATATTCTGGATAATATTGACGGCAGCGCACGCCGATTGCTGCTTTACAAGATTACCGAGTGTCCGCCCGACATGGTCAAGCTGATGGAATCCCTGCGCAGCTCGGTGGCGGAGGTGCAGAACGGCGTCAGGCTGCTGCGCAGATTGGAAAAACCCGAGGAAATGCGGCGCATCATTCTGCGCATCCGCACGCTCGAGGATGAAGCGGACGACATTTTCGCCCGCGCGGTGGCAAGTCTGTTTGAACGTGAATCCGATCCGGTGGAGATTGTCAAGCAGAAGGAGATCTATGTCGCGCTGGAGACGGCCACCGATGTCTGCGACGACGCGGCCGACGTGCTCGAATCGCTGCTGATCAAACACGCGTAGCCCCGATGACGCTTCTGATTTTCAGCATCATTTTCGTGGCGTTGTTCTTCGATTTTCTGAACGGATTCCACGATTCGGCGAATTCGGTGGCGACCATCGTGTCCACGCGGGTGCTGTCGCCGCGCAAGGCCGTGGTGTGGGCGGCTTTTTTCAATCTGGTGGCGGCGTTTCTGTTCGACGTGCACATCGCCAAGACCATCGGCAAGGGACTGATTGAGCTGTCGGCGGTGGACGCGTGGGTGATTCTCGCCGGGCTGTGCGGCGCGATTTTCTGGAATATTCTCACTTGGTATTTCGGGATTCCGTCGAGTTCGTCGCACGCGCTGATGGGCGGCTACGCAGGGGCGGCGGTGGCGCGGGCGGGATTCGGCTGCTTGCTTGCTCCCGGCTGGGTGAAGACGCTGCTCTTCATCGCGGTCGCTCCGCTGATGGGAATGGTGCTCGGATTTTTTATCATGGCCGTCGTCATGTGGGCGACGCACTGGCGCTCCTCGACCGACGTCAATCATCTGTTCCGCCGGCTGCAATTGCTCTCGGCCGCCGCCTACAGCCTCGGGCACGGCACCAACGACGCGCAGAAAACCATGGGCATCATCACCGGACTGCTGGTCACGGCGGGAGTGCTGAAGACGTTTCACGTGCCGTTCTGGGTGATTCTGGCCTCGCACAGCGCGATCGCCCTCGGGACGATGTTCGGCGGTTGGCGGATCGTGAAGACGGTCGGGCAGAAGATCACCAAGCTCAAGCCGTCGGGCGGTTTTGCAGCGGAGACGGCGGGCGCGATCACGCTGCTCGTCACCGCCTTCAGCGGCATCGCCGTCAGTACCACTCACACCATCGCCGGCGCGATCATGGGCGTGGGCGCGACGCGGAGAGCCTCGGCCGTGCGCTGGGGACTGGCCGGCAACATCGTCATCGCCTGGATCCTCACCATCCCCGCCTCCGCCGCCGTCGGCGCGCTGGTGTACGGGGTGATTGCGGTGCTGAAGTAGTATTTAATACGGAAGACAACCAGTAGCCAAAACCATCCATGCCTCACAACCTCTTCCCCAAAGCCTACTACAACAAAGATTTTCTGTTCAGTCCGCACGCGCGGACGATCCGGATTCTGGCCGAATACCTCGAACCGCAAGCGCGGCTCAAGCGGCACAAGATTCGCGGATTGATCGTGATGTTCGGCTCGGCGCGCGCGCACTCGCCCGAAGAATTGTCCGAAAAAATCCGCGAGTTGAAAGAACGGCTCAACACGGCGGGCGACGACGAGGCCGCGCGGCTGCGCGCGCAGATCACCCGCGACGAACGCATGAGCCGCTACTACGCCGATGCGGCCCGGCTGTCCTCGCTGCTGACCAAATACTACACGTCCCTGCCCGGCGCGAAAAACCGCTATGTGGTCTGCTCGGGCGGCGGGCCGGGAATCATGGAAGCGGCCAATCGCGGCGCGTGTGAGGCTGGCGGCAAGACCGTCGGCTTCGGGATCAGTCTGCCTTTCGAGCAGGGCATCAACCGTTTCATTGACCGCGACCTCGCCTTCGAGTTCCACTACTTTTTCATGCGTAAATACTGGTTCATGTATCTGGCGAAAGCGCTGGTCGTGTTCCCCGGCGGGTTCGGGACGATGGACGAGCTGTTCGAGGTGCTGACGCTGGTGCAAACCCGCAAGGTGACCAAAAAGCTGCCGATCATTCTCTATGGCTCGCGCTATTGGGAAGAGGTCATCCGTTTCGACACGATGATCGAGTGGGGCATGATCTCGCGGGAGGACGTGAACCTCTTCAAGCTCTGCGATAATCCCGAAGAGGCCTTCGAGTATTTGAAAACAGAGATTAACCATCAGGGCGATCAGGAACCCGAACCGCCCTCCGCCGAGTAGAAGAGGGGAACCGCGCAACCAACCGTCTTTCGGAACGATGACTCTGACCCGACAGCTTCTACTCATGACCGCCGCCAGCGTGCTTTTGGGACTGGGCACGCGCTGGGTTCAAAACGACCCGCCGCCGCTCTGGGGATTTCCCAAGCCCATCGAACTGCTGCAGCCGCGCGCGGCCATTGCCAAACCCGAATCCGTTGATCCGGACAGCGCGTTCTTGCCGGCCGATCAGCCCTACGAAGTGGATTTTGCCACCACGATGGGCCTCTACATGAAGCGCAAGAAGGCCAGCATTCATTTCATGGACGCGCGTAAGCCCGAGCTGTATCAGGCCGGCCATATTCCCGGCGCGCTGAATGTACCCGTTGAGCAAGTCGAAGAATATCAGGCTGCGTTGGATTCGATTCCCAAGAGTGATCTGGTGATCGCCTATTGCGAAGGGCCGGAGTGCCACGATTCCCACGACCTCGCCGCGTTCCTGAATTCGCGCGGCTGGAAGCGGGTGGCGGTGTTCGTGGGCGGTTGGGCGGTCTGGTCGGAAGAGACCGATTTCATCGAGAAAACTGAATAGAATCCATTTGTTGTCTTATTTCACAAGGTGTTGCGGGTGCGGGTTGTTTCGCACCCGCTTTTTCTGCCCGAAAAGCGTTACCAATCCGCCTTTTCCTATGCCATTTCACAACCGTAACTTGCGAAATCTTGGTT
>JAQTRJ010000251.1 GCA_028711875.1 bacterium
CTGGGGGTGTACTCGTCAAAGAGAATGCTGTCGGTCGGGGTGCCCACGGCATAGAGAACAGCGCCGCTGTCCACGATGAGTTTCGCATACGCCCAGAACAACACCTTCACCCCCGATTCAATGACGGGCGTTGCTCCGGTCGGAACGCGCACTTCGCAGGTGACGAGAACCGTGTCCGCGCTCCATGTCCCCGACACGTCGCCGCAGACGGTGATCGTTTGCTGCGGATCGCTTGCGCCGCTGTTAGGCGCGCCGGGCGTGTGCTGGTCGGTCGCCACCCAGTCGGTTCCGTTGTTATCCGTGTCCTGATGATCGGGCATGCGCGCGATCGCGTAGTTCGGGCCACCCGAGGTCGGCCACGGATCGGGCGCGTTGCTGCCGCCTTCGCCCGTGCAGACGTGTCCGTCCGCGCAGGCGCCGTAGCAAATATGATCCACCAGCGTCGCACCGTTCATCAGGTCAATGCCGTCGCAATCCTCGCTCTCGGACGAACCGGCATTCTGCCAGTCCACACCCACGCCGTAGCCGCCGTCGCCCAACACGAGGTCCACGTTGGGAACGCTGGCGGTATTACCGACCACGTAATAGCCGTCGGCGGGAATGGTGCCGCTCAGCGGAACCGTGCGATAGGCCGCGCCGCCGTTGCCGTTAATGCCGACCAGACTCCAGCCCGAGAGATCCGTTCCCGGCAGTCCCCACAGCTCGGTGAAGAGCTGATCGGGATCGTCATCGCCCTGTGTGTCGTACAGAATTTCGTTGATAACAACTTGCGCCGACGCGCCCGCCGCCAGAGCGAAACTCAGGACGATGACCAAACCGGTTAGCCATTTGCGAGACATGACTCGTCTTTCTTTGGTTGTGTTGTATTGTGTGTTTCTTCGTTCAGTTTGGCTGCTTTCGCGAACCGTGACGACGGTCAGAGGCCGACGATAGTACCGTTAAAAAGATACGGAGCCATTGCCGGTCTGGAGACCGATAACTGCGCGACAAGCTTTCGAGAACCAGCAATAGAGTGCAAAAACTCTCGCTCCCATGACGAACAACCGCACGATATTCTCCTGAACGTTCACTATTGATAATTAACCTTTCCGTAAGCTGAATGTCAAGGATGGTTCGTGCGCAACGGATAATAATACTAATGATCCTCTTAGGAAAGCGAACTCTGCAACACGACTATTTCCGCGATCTTATCGAGCAGGCAACCGAGTGATTATCTCGCTGAAGATGCAGAGTAATCCATCCATCGAATCAGTGCCTCCCGTTCACTGGGGAAAGGGGTGACTCTGGAGAGTCACCACCGGGAAACACCGGGAAACAGGAAAAGACAGCGGGCGCATCGTGATGATGCGCCCGCTTGATTGAATTCCACCGATTAGCCGGCAGGCTCCGCCCTGCCGATTCCAACACATGCAGCGGGACGGAGACCGCTACCTAATCGCAAATGGATTGCCGTTGATTAGCCGGCAGGCTCCGCCCTGCCTATTCCAACGCATGCAGCGGGACGGAGACCGCTACCTAATCGCAAATGGATTGCCGTTGATTAGCCGGCAGGCTCCGCCCTGCCGATTCCAACGCATGCTGCGGGACGGAGCCCGTTGCCTAATCATGATCTCCGCCGACACGGCAAACCAAATTTGGAATGATCGCCATTGCGGCTCTGGAGAGCCACAACGGCGAACTACTTGTTACGGCGATCCGTTACGGGACGCGGGTGAACTGGACGGTCTCGAACTGCTCGTCCGTATCATTCCACACGTGCACGTTCAACATCGCGTTGCCCGTAGTGAACGAGTGCCAGCGCATGTAGTTTTCCGCAATCGGCGTGCCGTCGCGAACGGTCGCCGCGAAGTGAATGGAGTCGCCGTCCACTTCGTAGGTTCCGCTCTCGCGGATTTCCGTGTCGAGCAGATTGAACCACATCAGCCACTCATAGGTGCCGAGGCCGAAGGTGTAGGTCATGGAGTCCACGCCCAGCGGAACGAGCGAAGCCGTGGTCGCATCCCAGTAGTCCACGATGGTGGGCAGGGCGATGGTAAACGCGCCGCTGGTGCCGAACACGGTCGTGTCGGCGTGGCTAATCACGCGAATCTTAGCCGTGGTGGACGGCGAGTTGGGCACGTTCCACGCGTAGGTGTTGGCCGTCACGTTGGTCGCAACGTTCGTCCAGCTTGTGCCGTTATTCAGCGACAGTTTGACGTCGAACGCGTCCACGTTCAGGTCGGTCCACGTGATGTTGTTCGTTTCGCCGACCAGCCAATTGGCTCCCGTGCTGGGGGCGGTCACGGCGATACTGTAGGTCGTCGGGGTTTCTTCGTCATCGTCGTCGGAGCAGCCGGCCACCCACAGCATCGCAACAGCGGTGAGCAGCGCGGCGGCGATCAACCATTTGCGAGTCATGGTTTCTCCTATTTTTTCGGAATGTCTTTCTGCTACTTCTTCAGCGCGTCTTGCGCTTTCTTGGCCGCGGGGGTTCCCTTGTACAGCGGATTGTCCACGAACTCCTTGAGAGCTTTGTCGCGCAGCGCCTTGACCTTGACGGCCATGATCTCTTTCAGCTTGGCGTCGGCTTTCGCGCTGCGGTCGGCGACGTTGCCCGCGCTCTCCTCGGCCTGCTTCTGCTTGTCGAGTTCAACCTTGGCCTTCTCGGCGGCGGGCGTGCCGGGATACTTGTCAATCACTTCCTGGAATTTTCCCTCGGCGAACAGCGCTTCGGCCAGTTTGTTCATCGCTTCCTTAGCGGCGGCGGTCTCAGGATACTTGTCGAGCACATCCTGATACTTGCCTTCATTGAACAGGTTCACGGCCAGTTTCTCTTTGGCCTCGGCCACGACTCCCGCCAGCTCGGGATTGCTGCCGTAGGCGGCGATCACTTCTTCGTACTTGCCGGCGGCCATAAGTTTCTGCGCCTTCTGCATGGGCGAGGCACAGCCGATCAGGTACAGAGCGGCAAAGGCCATCAGAATGACCAAAATCCACGTGCGTTTCATGGGTCTCTCCTTTTCGAAGATTTCCAGTGGCAAGTTGTTGAAATATTGGATTTTATATTCAGCCGTTTGGTGTCGCAGCAACAAACAAACCGTCGTCTAAGAAGCGCGATCTATATCACCGTATATATCAAAGTTAACACTTTTTACCCGTTAAATCAACCGGTTTCGGTAAGATTAAATTCCTGTCGGGTGGGTAAGGTTCCGCCGGGCGGGGATGCCCGGCTCGGCGAGGATTTTGAGATAGCTTCACGAAAATGCGGACGATCCCGGCTCGGCGAGACGAGTAGGATTCTTCACTTCCCCTTGGGTTCGCGCGATGCGGAGGAGTTGAGGTGAAAGGCGGGGACGAGTGACTCGGGCGAGTCACCACCGGAAAGCAATCGTGGGGTAGTTGAGATACTATTCCAGCCGGCCTTCGTGGAGGCGGAGGATGCGATCCATGGCGGCGGCGAACTGCGCGTTATGGGTGGCGACGACGAGCGTGGTTCGCTCTTCGCGGGCCAGCCGTTCGAGGATGTGCTGGAGGGTGAGCGCGGCCTCGCCGTCGAGATTGCCGGTGGGTTCGTCGGCGAGCAGAATCGAGGGACGGTTGATCATGGCCCGCGCCACGGCCACTCGCTGACACTCGCCGCCGGAGAGTTCGCCGGGACGATGCTGCAAACGATGGGAGAGCTTAACCTGATCGAGCAGCATTTTCGCGCGGGCGACGATCGCGGGAGACTCGCCGTCGCCGGAGAGCCGCGCCGGCATGAGCACGTTTTCCAGAGCGGTGAACTCAGGGAGCAGGTGATGAAACTGAAAGACGAAGCCGACCTGCGTGTTGCGGATTTCGGCGAGCTGTTCGCTCGTGAGTTTCGAGAGCGCATGCCCGTTGACGAAAATTTCGCCGGAGGTCGGGCGATCGAG
>JAQTRJ010000252.1 GCA_028711875.1 bacterium
GGAAACGTCAGCCGCGCGTTGGCGATGTCCACGCCCTCGGAAATCACCGCCACCCCCGCCGCCTCCACGCTCGACGGATATTCGCCCATGAGATTCAGAATCAGATCGAGATCGTGAATCATCAGATCGAGTACCACCGCCACGTCCGTTCCGCGCGGCCGGAACTGTGAGAGCCGGTGCGCTTCCACGAATTTCGGCTGCGGATGACCGCTCCCCAGCGCGCGAAACGCGCGGTTGAACCGCTCCACGTGCCCGACCTGCAGCGCGAGTTTCTTCGCGCGCGCAAGTTTGACCAGTTCTTCACCCTGCTCGACCGTCACCGTGATCGGCTTTTCCAGAAACACGTGCTTGCCCGCGGCGAGCGCAGCTTTCCCGAGCGCGTGATGCGCCGACGTCGCCGCCGCAACAATCACCGCGTCGCTTTTCGCGAGTATTTTCTCGAGCGAACTGACAACCTTGCCACCGAACTCGCTCGCCACCGCCGCGCTGTGCGAAGCGTCCGCGTCATAGACTCCCGTCCATTCCACCGATTGCGCGGAGAGAATTTTCGCGTGAATGCGTCCCAGATAACCCGCGCCGATGAGTCCCACCTTGAGCTTATTCACGGGTCAAGAACCTCATATGAAAATACAGCATAGCCGCAAACGAAATCAGAAACAGCGCGCCGAACAGCAGCACCCAACCGTCGTGCGGCTGGGAACCGCTGACCATCGGATCAAGCCATAGCAGCAGCGTGAGCAGAAAACTCGCCCCGCTCGCCGCCAGACAAATATTGCGCAGCCGCTTGTTGCGCTGCAGTCCCGCCAGCCGGTCGAAGTGGGAGTGCTTCGCGGCTTTTCGATCGTGACGGTGCCTATGATGAGAAGTCTCGTTCATTTTACTCGTCTGAAAAGTCCTGGGAGTATCTGCAGCCGCTCCCGCGAAATTTCTCCGGATGTCCACAATCCGCCCGCGATTACCAGAGTCGCCGCCACCAGCGCCGCTCCGGATGAAAGTGACGTCCAACCGGTTATCGCATAAAACATCGCGCATCCAGCGATCGAAAACGCGCCGATGCGAATCATCCGGGCAGCGATTCTCGGGCGCGCCACCCGTAAGAATTTCGGAATGCAGTAGCCCATGGAAACGAATTCACCGCCGCACGACGCCAACGCCGCGCCGGTCGCGCCGAGCGGTGCGATCAGCGCGAATCCCGCCGCCAGACTTACCGCGCAGCCCAGCGCCAATCCAACGGTCGGCGTACGCTCGTCACCTGTCGCCACCAGCGTATTGCCGAACAGCGAACCCATTCCCGTCAGCAGCATGTGACTGATCGCGATCTGAAACGGCAGGACCGCTCCTCCGTACTCCGCACCGAACAGCGGCACGAGAATCATTTGCGCTGCGGGAATCCCAAGCCCCACCGCCGGCATGAAAATCAGAGCCAACAGGGGAAAGAGCTTTTCAAGACGCGCCGTGAGCGCCTCGCGATCTGCCGCGACCTCCGAAATCAGGGGAAAGAACACCCGGTAGAGCACGCCCTTGAAAATCAGAAGCGGCATGAGCAGACGGCTGGCCAGCGCGTAGTATCCGGTTTCGAGCGCGGTCGAAAACCACTTGACCAGAATCGTCTGCATCTGCGAAAACCCGAACGTGAGCACGTTCGCGAGCATGATCGGCGTGCCGCTGCGCACCAGCCCCGCAACTTCGCGCGTCGGCGAGAGCCACGGCAGACTAAGCCGCCGCGCGCGCGCGACGAGCCACGCGATCCCCGCGTTCACGAGCATGAGCAGCGACGAGCAGAGCGCGACGTCCACCACCGTGACTCGGCCGCGAATTTTCCAGAGCAGAAACAGCAGCCCCACCGACACGACTCGCCCGCCAATTCGCCCCGGCACGTCCCAGCGCGACGCCTGATGCGCGTCGAACAAGAACGATAGATCGAACGGCAGGAATAGCAGATAGGCAAAAATCAGCCAAATCGCCCAGCGCTGCTCCACACTCTGCGGCAACAGCCACGCGGCTAAAACGGCGCAGGCAAAACTCACGACGGCCAGCACGGCGCGAATGCGAAACGTTGCGGAAAACAGCGCCGGTGAGTCCGCAGGCCGCTGCGCAATCTCGCGCACCGAGATCACCGGCAGCCCGTAGTGAACAACGGCCGAAACGATGGTCACCAGTGCGAGCAGATAGCCGTAGAAGCCGAACTGCTCCGGCCCGAGTTCACGACCCGCGAGCAGCAGAAAGAAAAATTGCAGCGCTGTCTCGACGCCGGCTCCCAGCGTGAGAATCGCCGCGTTGCCGACGGCTCGCTTGGATCGAGCGGAATCCACAGACTGAGCTACCATTCCCCGCGCGCGAGGCGGCGGAGTTTTTTCAGAACGCGGCGATGCAGCGGCGCGCCGAGTTCGAACTCGGGCGCATCCTGGCCCCAGATCAACGGCCCGTACTTAGCATAGGCAAGGTTGGTCATGCGAAGCGTTTCTGTCCGCCGCCTTTGCATGAGTTGATTCGGAGAGCGGCGATAATGCAGCAGCACTTCGGGCAGATTGGCGAAGCGATAGCCCGCGGCAAGACACTGCAAACAGAGCGTGAGATCGTCCGCATACGGTTCCGTCGCCGCGTAACCGCCGATGGCGCGAATGCGCTCCACTCTCATACACATGGTCGGTCCACCAATCGCATTATAGCGGCGGAACGCGGAATGAATTTCGTCGTGCGTTGCGGGGAAGGGAAACACGCGCTTCACCACTCGACTCTGATTGTCAATTGTGTCGAACCACGTTCCGAGAATCGTGACCTCGTCGTGCTCGTTCATGAATTCGACCTGCTTCCGCAGCCGCTCGGGCAGCATCACGTCGTCAGCGTCCATTCGCGCCAGCAGCGGCGCGCGGGCAAGTTCCACGGCCGTATTCAACGCTGCCACCACGCCGCGATTCGTTTCGTGCTTGATCACGCGGAACCGCTCGTCCTTCAGCTCCATGAGAATTTCTTCCGAGCGGTCGGTGCAGCCGTCGAGCACGGCGATTACTTCGAAATCACCAAACGTCTGCGCCTGAATCGAGCGAATGCACTCGGCCAGAAAGCGTTCGGCGTTGTAGATGGGGATTTTTACACTCAGCGGTGGGGCGGCCATGGCTCTCCTGACGATCACGGAGAAATACGGTTTCTAATTTAACAAAAATCGGCTTAAAACCAAGATCAAGCAAGGGGATACGTGGGAAAATGAAAAGGGCCGATGCTCAGGCAGCGGCCCCGGATGGGGGGGAGTTCGTGGTGTTCCGGGTAATGTCAGCCGTCAGGGAAAATACCCAAGCACTCCTGGATTTTCAGAGAGAGGAATCTGCCGTTAAAAGGCTTGGTTGGCTGGTTCTGTCACCATCGGATCCCGATTGCGGAGTGGGCTCCGATGTCCTTCAGCAGAAGGAGCTCAACAGGCCGGGGATGTTGACGATCATGATCAACCTGACTCACCGGCCTTTTTCTCAAGAACTTAGGTCAGGAAGCGCAGGAATTTTTTTACAAAACGAACTGGCTTACTGTTTGTTTCTCATTATTTTGGACGAGTTCAGACCACGCGAAAAAGGGCGATTTCGCCCGGCGATGAAGGTAGTCTGTCTGTCCACTGGGGAGATTGGGAAGGGATGTTAGGGATTCAGGATTTGAACGTTTGTGCGGTAATATGGGTTCCACTTTGGAAATGTGAGAGTTGGAGAGGCAGAAAGCATTATTGAATAGACGCGCTTCAATGACTGCTTAATTCGAGAATTGAACGTAATCATACCCTTCAATTCCGATTCGATATTCGTTTTGTCTTGCCTTCACCTCATAGAGCTTGGGTATCGGCAAGTATGCAGTTAGTCCTCTCAATACTTGATCTTTCGTCTGCGGGGGACACGAACAAC
>JAQTRJ010000253.1 GCA_028711875.1 bacterium
ACGTGATAATCTTGCTTGCCATTGTTTATGGGTTCCTTAGGTTGATTGCGGTGAAATGTTTTTTGACAAAACGAACTGCCTAACGACTGATTTCAGAAGAGGTTAGGCGAGAAAGAAGATCGCACTGCCGTGCGCGGCTACGACCATTTTCGGGCGAATCTGGAGATTCACCGCGGCGGGGAGATTCCGGGCGGGCGAGCCATTGCGGGCAACATTCCGCCAGGGACACAGTCCCTGCTCGGCGAAGCGCGGATTCACGCGGGGCGGGCGCAAGCGGCCACCACCGCTGAGGATTCAATTCATCCTTCATCCTTCCGCCTTCATCCTTTACTTCTGCACGACGGCGAGGATGTCACTGCGGCTGACGAGCAGGTATTCCTCGTTGTCCATCTTGATTTCGGTGCCGCCGTAGCGGGCATAGACGATGTGGTCGCCCTTCTTGAGGACTTCCGACATGCGCTTTTGCTTGCGGTCGGTGTGTTCGACGTCGTCGCCGACTTCGATGACTTCGCCCATCTGGGGACGTTCTTTGGCCGTGTCGGGGATGATGATCCCGCCGACTTTGCGCTCCTCTTCCTTGAGGGGCTTAATCAGGACTCGTTCGTCAATGGGACGGATTTTCATGGGTTTAGGCTCCTAAATTGAGTTGCATGAGGTAACTTGGTTTTGTTGATGTTAGCACTCTCTGGTTGCGAGTGCTAACTCTTCTACAATATAACGTGCCGATGGTTCCCGGTCAAGCGGCTTTTGTCGCTCCACGCTTTGTAAATTATTGTTTTATGAGGAAAGACGCGCAATCTTGACCCGAGTCCTCTCGGGACAAAAAAAGCCGGCCCCGCGAAGGGCCGGCCCTATCATTGAAGAAAGCGCAACGCCGCCTATTTGATGCGGACGAACTCGATCCGGCGGTTTTTCTGCTTGTTTTCTTTGGTATCGTTGGGAGCCACCGGCTTGTCCGGACCGTAGCCCTTGGCGATCAGGCGGTCGCCACTGATCCCCTTTGCAATCAGCCAATCCCGGACGGAATTCGCGCGGGCCTCGGAAAGCGCCATGTTCTTGTCGTGCTTGCCGGAGGAATCGGTATGGCCGCTGATCTCAACCACGACGTTCGTGTTGTCGCGCAACGTCTCATAGGCGTCATTCAGAATCGTCTGCGATTCGGGCAGAATCTCCGCGCTGTTCACCTTGAAGACGATGCCGGGCAGAACAATCTCCTTGCCTTTCTCGAGAACGATCTTGGGAATGTCGTCCGAAGCCAGCAGCGGATTGCTGCCGCGATCCACTTCCACGTCATCGTTGACGGTTCCGCCATCGGTGTCGGCATTCAGAGGATCGGTCTTGTGCTGATTGACTTCAGCGCCGTCGGTGAGGTTGTCGCCGTCGGTATCGGCCTTGAGCGGATCGGTCTTGTGCAGAGTCACCTCATCGCCGTCGTTCAATCCGTCACCGTCCGTGTCGGCGTTCAGAGGATCGGTCTTGTACAGATTCACTTCATCGCCGTCGGCGAGGCCGTCGCCGTCGGTATCGGCCAGAGTGGGATCGGTCAGATAGTGATTGACTTCGTCGCCGTCATTCAGACCATCGCCATCGGTGTCGGGCACGAGCGGCTTGGTGTGGTGAGTCAGATATTCCGCGCCGTCGGTCAGGCCGTCGCCGTCGCTGTCGGGA
The DNA here is from genome assembly GCA_028711875.1 of bacterium. Lineage (GTDB taxonomy): Bacteria > Electryoneota > RPQS01 > RPQS01 > RPQS01 > JAHJDG01. The sequence goes on from JAQTRJ010000253.1 coordinate 1,669, forward strand.
TTCTTCGGATCAGTCCCCAGTTCTTTTTCCTGTTTATTGGTGAGGCCGTCCCCATCGGTGTCTTTGTTTCCCGAGCCGCGATGGACGCGCAGACCAAGGTTGGCCGTGAAATAGCTGTCGTTGTCGTCATCCTGAACCGGTTGCACGTCATCGCTGAACGCCAGATTATCTCCCGCGCGCAGATCGAACGCGATGATGTCGTTCAGGATGTACTGAACGCCGACTCCGAACGGGGCATAGCCGCACCACGTGCGGTTGTCGGCCTCGGGATCGGAATCGGGCGGCCAGTCGCTGGTGTCGAAATAGAGCGCGCCGATCCCGCCGTAGAGATAGGGAACCACGCGTTCCGAGTGCACCGGGCAGAAGCGGAGGAGCAGGTCAATCGGCGCCATCGTGTTTTTGTAGTGATCGGCGTCAAGTTGTGCGAAGGCCAGTCCGACCTCGAATTGAAGCGGACTAAAAAGCGGGAAGGCAACGCATTCCCGCATCATCGCTCCCGCCGTATGTCCGTCGGTCTCGTTATTGTCGAGGGTGGCGCCACCGTATACGCCGACCTCGAAACCCAGATCGTTATACTGCGCCGCGCAGGGCAACACCGTCAGGGCGATCAGGGTGGTCAAAAAGAGAAACACACCGAGTTTCATGACAGCCTCCACGGGTTGGATTCACGCACTATGGACAGTCCTTGATGCACGAATCTGAAGTGGCCGGATGTCACCGCGCACGTTGTCAAACTATGACCGGCAATCTTAAGATAGCACATTGGTGGCAAAAGAGCAAGAACGAGGTTGGAGAGGAGTGTGGGGGAGGCATGGCGTGGTTTTCTGTTAAGTTTATAAAATACAAATACTGTCTCGGAATGAACGGTTTGACTCTGTGGGTGGAATTGCGTAAATTTTATGTCTTGAAATTTTCCATTAAGCCCGGCACGCAAAGGAGGTGGATAGCTATTGCCGTTTGTCAAAGTTCGCGAGAACGAACCGTTTGACCGCGCCTTCCGCCGCTTCACGAAAGCCTGCGAGAAGAGTGGACTGATGGCCGAGATCCGCCGCCGCGGCCGCTACGAGAAGCCGTGCGAGATCCGCAAGCGCGAGCGCAACGCCGCCAAGCGAAAGTTGCGCAAGATCCACTATCTCGAGAATCGCTGAGTCACCTCCAGGGATCACGTTTCGCTGACCGCCCCAGCCCTTGCGGCTTGGGCGGTTTTGCGTGGCTTGCATGTCCGCTTGGCAATGCGTACTTTTTCATGGGATTCCGGCCGGGCGGGGACGCCCAGCTCGGCGAGTCGTCGCGCACAGCAGTGCGGCGCTACAAAGATTCCGGCCGGGCGGGGACGCCCGGCTCGGCGATCAGTTCTCTTGATACACGGCGGGCAATTTTGCCGAAACCAAGTCTCAGAAGTCGAGACCCATCATGACTCTTGCCGATATCATCATCCTGCTCATCCTCCTGCTGTTCGCCATTTCCGGGCTAAAGCGGGGCGTGATCTGGGAACTCTTGACCACGATCGGACTGATCGCGGGATTCGGGCTGGTGTACATTTTCCGCATCGAAATCCTCGATCTGATCGTGCATGTCACGCCGCCGGGCTGGCAGCGGCAGTGGGGCGGAACGCTGATTTTTCTGCTCTTCTTCATGATCGTCTACCTCGGCTTCGCCGCGCTTGGACGCCACCTGCACAAACTCATTGAGAGTCCCGCGCTCAAGGCGGTGGATCATGGCCTGGGACTCGCGGCGGGAGTCTTGAAAGGCGCGCTGTTGTTGGCCGCGCTGGTGGTCGTTATCGAATGGGCCGGAGCCGGATCGAGCGGACTGGGCCGGTTCATGTGGGAATCCAAGATTATCCGCTGGGGGAAGACGCAGACGAACGATCTGATTCGCTGGGAATCGAAGGAGAACCGGCAGTGGGTGCGGTGGGAAGAAACCCCGTGTGAAGATGGGCCGATTCTCGCGTGATGGATGGTGAAACCGATCAGAGATCCGCGGCCGCCGCGAAACGAACATGGCGAACATTCTCCAACGTCTGAAGCACACCGTGCGAAGCTGTCCTCCGGCAGAAAGGGCGGCTCGATTTCTCTTGGACCGCCGCTTTCAGATGGCTCGGAGACATCTGCGCGGCTGCGGAGTCGAGATCGGCGCGCTGGATCGTCCGCTGTTTCTCCCTAAACGCGCGCGGGCGTTTTATCTCGACCGTCTTC
>JAQTRJ010000254.1 GCA_028711875.1 bacterium
CCGCCCCTACAGGAGTTGGTCAATCATCTTGGCGATCGCGGGGGCGGCGGTGAGGCCGGGGGATTCGATGCCGATGAGATTGACGAAGCCGGGCAGACCGCGGTCGCTCTCTTCGCGGATGTAGAAATCGCGGGCCGGTTCTCCGGAAGCGGAGAGTTTGGGACGAATGCCGGACATCATCGCACTGAGCCCGTCCACCGCTACACCCGGCAAATAGCGGGAAATCGCCTCGGCAACCGCGGAGAGATTCTCATCGGAAAACGAGTAATCCTCTTCGCGCCGGTCGAGATAGAACGCGGTGGGACCGAACCGCACGCCGCCCGCGATGTCCACCGTGGCATGCACGCCAAGCGACTTCATGTTCGGATCGGGAACCGGATAGACGAGATGGCGAATGCGGAATTTCGCGCCTTCGACGGTGTAGTAATAGCCCTTGGCCCAGTGCAGATCGAGACCGAGCGCGCGCACGTCGAGTCCGGCCATCGCCGCGATCTCGTCGGAATACAATCCCGCGCAGTTGATGACGGTGCGGGCGGTGATGGCGGTTTTTTCGCCGTTGGAATCGAGGATGGCGAGAGTATAGCCGGAGGTTTGTTTATTGATGCCCTCGACGCGGGAATTGAAGGCAAAGTCGGCGCCGGCGAGTTCGGCCTGAGTCTTGAAGTGCGACATGAGACTGTGGCTGTCCACAATCCCCGAGGTCGGAGAAAACAGAGCGGAATGGGCGCGCACGTCCGGTTCCTGTTCATGCAGCTCGTCCGGTTCGACCCAACGCACGTCGGTCACGCCGTTCTGCGCGGCATTCCCCTTCAGCCACGTCAGATAGGCGGTTTCCTGTTCATTGGTGGCCACGATGTATTTGCCGAGCGGCGCATAGCCGATTCCGTGCTCGCGCGCAAGCTCGCGGATGATCCGGTTGCCCTCGACGCACAGCCGCGCTTTCAGCGAGCCGGGCGGATAGTAGATTCCGGCGTGGACGACTTCGCTGTTGTGGCTGGAAATTCCCTGACCGAATTTCCACTCCTTTTCGATCAGCAGAGTTAGACCGCGGGGAGCGAACTCGGCGGCTGCGGCCAGGCCGACGACTCCCGCGCCGATAATCGTATAGTCATAGTCGTAGGTCATGGGTCTAATGTAGCATTTTTCGTCCAGACAGTCCACCGGAGGACGACGGGGGATGAAGATTTATCATATTGCATGATATACATATAAAATACAATATTGCAAGCGATAATTTGAGTGCGCCAGTCTGGGCAAAGAGCGTTGCGTCTCTGAATATTCTTGTGTATATTCAAGACTTGGCAGAATAAAGCCGGAACACTCTGAATTTCCGAAGGCAGACCCTGATGAAGATTTACCCTGTGGCCATTGCGCTCCTCGCGATTGGGATAGCGCAGATCGCCGTAGCCGATACGCTGCGCGTGGCTTCGTATAACGGATTAAACTTTCGCGGGCAGGCGGACAGCGACCGGTTCGATGATTTCCGGATCGTGATGAGTTCCATGCAGCCGGACGTGGTGTGCATGCAGGAGATCATCAGCGAAGAAGCGGTGGACATGCTGCTCTCGTTCGCGTTTTTGCCGTGGGCGACGGATTGGGCAGCGGCGACGTTCGTCAACGGCCCGGATACGGATAACGCGATGTTCTTCCGGACGTCGAAGGTGGCGCTGGTGTCGCAGCGGCAGATTGCAACGTCGCTGCGCGACATCACGGAATACACCATTCGGCCGGCTGTGGGCGACACGACGATCCGGCTGCGGCTGTATTCGGCTCACCTGAAGGCCAGCGACGGCGAAGACAACGAAGAGCGCCGGCGGCAGGAATGCGCTACGCTGCGCGTGCAGTTGGATCTGCTGCCGATGGGATCGCTGTTCATGATGATGGGCGATTTCAATCTCTATACCGCCGCCGAACCGGCTTATAACGTGCTATTGTCACCCACTCCGCTGCCGAACGGACAGCTGTTCGATCCGATTGACCGTTACGGCGAGTGGCACAACACGGTGAGCTTCGCGGATGTTCATACGCAATCGCCGCGCACGCAGTCGTTCGGCGGCGGCGCGACCGGCGGGATGGACGACCGGTTCGATTTTATTCTGATGTCGGCGGGGCTGATGGACACCAGCGGCTCGCATGTGCTCCCCGCGACCTATAAACCGTATGGCAATGACGGTCAGCATTTCAACATGGCGATCAACGACGGCTATAACGCGGCCGTGCCGGACAGTGTGGCCGACGCTCTGATGTATGCGTCCGATCATTTGCCGGTGGTGGCCGATTTCGTGATCCGCAGCGAACCGGAGGACGTGGGCGAGCGTCGGGAAGTGCCGGAATCGTCTTTGCTGCTGACGTGCTATCCGAATCCGTTCAACGGACGGACGACGTTGGTGCTTGAGGCGCGGCGCGGTCCGATTGACGTGGCCGTGTTCGACATTTTGGGGCGGCGAATCATCGAGAACCGCGTGGTCTCCGATGGCAGCGCCATTCACCTTCCGATAGACTTCCACGGGTGGGCGGGAGGAACGTATTGGGTTCAGGCAAGCACGCCGGTTTCCAGCGCCGTGCAGCGCATAGTGTATATTCCATAGAGCGGGGCGGATCAGGAACGGGAGATCGCAGACATGCGTTTCCATCATGTGGCCATCACGATTGCGGCGGCGCTCTTGCTTGGCTGCAACAGCGAGGAAGGTTCGATTTCGAATCCGCCGCCGGGATCGAACACGTTTTCGATTGAATTCGCAAATCCCCGTGTGATCGCGGTGAACTCGGATCGCCACTGGGCGCTGCTGCTGCACGGGCGGAGTTCGCCGCATGGAACGGCGCTGCAGCTCGTGGACGTGGCGAGCCGTTCGGTGCTGAACACGCGGATTCTGGATTACTACGACGTGTTCGATGTGATTTTCCTGCCGGGCGACGAAGCGTGTTTCGCCGGACGCACGCAGGATCGCATGGAGTACGCCGTGCAGTTTTTCACGGTGCCCGATCTCGAACTGGGCGCGCGGGTGATGACGGCGGACATGGCGGGCGATCCCGGATCTCTGACGGCGGACACGACGGAACGGTGCGTCTATTATTCCCACGCCGGCGGAGCGGACAAGGACGGATTGTATAAAATTCTGCTGACGACGAAGACGCTGGCGGACGCGGACAACGACGAGAGCACGGGCACTGCTTTTGACAACAATCTGGTGGCTGACTTGTTTCAGACGCCGGGGCGGGTGTTCTATGACGCGCCGTCGCAGACCGTGATGACGGCGAATCTCGGCGGGAATTTCATCACGCAGATCGAGGCCGCGCTGTGGGGAACTCTGCGCCGCTCGGACTCGCTTTCATTCCCGATTGACGGGACGGACCATCTGATGACGCTGGCGGGCGGACTCAGTTCGGTGCGCGCCGAGGCGATGGCGGCGGCGGGCGGGGGCGTGTACGTGTTCGCGGGGACCAGCGACGGCACGGCATTTTTATCGCGGATCGAAGTGAATTCCTCGCTGGCTTATCCGCCGGAAACGATGCCGCCCGGCCGGCACTGGGCGTTTCAGACTGCCGCCCTGTGCGTGCATCCGCGCGATGACGTGCGCTCGCTGTTTATTCTGCAGCGCGATTCGACGGGGACATCCATCGGCCGCTACAATTTGAACAATCTGCAGCCGTCGTCTGATTCTCCGTATCGGACGCGAGCGATTCCCGACACGGCGATTTCGGCGCTGGGGCTGGACACGATGCTCGACCTGCTCATCGTCGGCGACCGCCAGGCGGCGCGGCTGGAACTCATCGGAATCGAGTAGGCGCGGGGTACGATGCGAGTTCCTCTGATCGCCGTTGTCGGCCGTCCCAACG
>JAQTRJ010000255.1 GCA_028711875.1 bacterium
GGAATAAAATAACGATTTGCTTCTTCAATTCCAATCCATCCGAGAATCCTGTCCCACCCACGCGGCGGTGTCAGTTGCTTGCAACCGACCCGTTGTTTCTCACGACACTGTGTTCTTGTGGGGGCCGATTGCATCGCCCGCTTGTAGTGACACAGCTTGCTGTGTCCCCGTAGTTTCACACGGCCGTGTGTTGTAGGGGCCGATTGCATCGCCCGCGTGTAGTGGCACAGCTTGCTGTGTCCCCGTAGTTTCACACGGCCGTGTGTTGACCGCCGAGCAGGGACTGTGTCCCTGCCGGAATCCAATAGCACAGTCATTCTGGACACCGCGCTTTCTCATTTCTAATTTCTCATTTCTGATTTAGATTGCGCGGGCGTCCAGAATCTCTCTTTTCGCTCTTCGACTTTTCGCATCTTCGCCTCTTCCGATAAAGAGACCGGCCTCACCGTTCAGGCCGGTCTCTTCACGGACACATCATCGCACTCCCGATTGGTCGGGGCGGTGCATTCTACTTCTCCGGCTTCGGTTCGGCCTTTTCGATCTTCTTCACCGGGATCCGAATTTCGGTCAGATACTCGCTCGGCGGCACGTTGTCGCCCGGCCCTTTCAGATAGACTTCCATCGGCGCACCGGCGGACTCAAAACCGTTTTCCTTTACCCACTTGTCGAGCGCAATCCAGATGTCGCCGCTGCCATCGTACGGCCCCTTGTACTGCACCACGCCCGCTTCCATCTCGGGCAAATCCTCGATCACGATCTTCTCGGTTCCTTTGGCTTCCGGCCCGATCGGGAACATGATCTTGCACGTCAGATCCTTGGCCGACGTCTTCTCGGGATCTTCATAATAGGCCGCCAGACTCGGCCCGACCGGCCTGTTGCCCGCGCCGATCCACTTCTCCATTTCCGTAAACCCGTTCGTCATCATCTTCTCGTAAGCCACCTCGACGCCCGCCGCGCCTTCCGGATAGCCGCCCTCGGGAGCGTAATCGGCGGCCTTCACCGTCAGCGCACCGACTTTCATCGCCGGCAGCGTTTTCACGCCCATCTCACCGACCATCTCACACTTCACCGGCGCTGGCGCGACCGCTTCCGTCTTCGGTTCTTCCGCTTTCACCTCGTCCTGAGCCACTGCCAGTGCCGCCGTACTTACCAACACCAGCGCGACCAATAACACGATCCAACTCTTCATGATTCTTGCCTCCCAGCAAGTTACTATGGTTGGTTTTCTGTCATTCTGGACTCGCTGTACTCAGCGGTGTCCAGAATCACTTTCTCGTCATGTCGCCGAGCCGGGTTCAGCGCTCTATAGTCTCTCGCCGAAGCAAATGCCGCCGCGCGTAACCCGGCCGGAATCCCCTTTCACTCTTTCAGTTTTTCCAAAATCACCCGATCCGCCTTCGGAAACGCAAAGTGTGCGAGTTCCTCCGGCCGCACCCAGCGGAAATCCGCCACCCCGAGTTTGCGAATCCGCCCGCGTGTCATGCGGCAGTCGAACGCGTGCAGCGTGATCCGAAAATGCGAATAGGCGTGCCGGACGGACGCAATCTCGTCGCGCACGCGAATCTCGATCCCCAGCTCTTCGCGGATTTCCCGCGCGACGCAGTCTTCAAGCGTTTCGCCCGCCTGCTGTTTTCCGCCGGGGAATTCCCACAGCCCGCCCAGCATTCCGTCCAGCGGCCGCTGCGTAATCAGAATCTTTCCGCCGCGCCGCAGAACCGCCGCGCCGATCTCGTAATGTGGAATCGCCCGCGCGGGAATTTTTCGCGGCAGCACGGTCACGTCAGCAAGAGTTGCCTGCGCGCGGCACTCGCCGGCAAGCGGACAGCGCGCGCAATCGGCCCGCCGCGGCCCGCACACCAGCCCGCCCAGTTCCATCATCGCTTGATTGAAATCCCCCGCGGCGATCCCCGCGCCGACCGCTTCGGCCATCATTTCATCGGCGGTCTTCCGCAATCGTCTCTGCGCCGCCGCGCTCGTCCGCTCACGGCGCTCGCCCAGCAGCCGCACGATCACCCGTTCCACGTTCCCGTCCACCGCCGCCGCCGCTTCTCCGAAGGCCATCGAAGCGATCGCCGCCGCCGTATAGCGGCCGATCCCCGGCAATTTGCGCAGCTCGTCCGCCGTCTGCGGAATTTTTCCTCCGCTCGTCAGCACGCGCCGCGCCGCCTCGTGCAGATGGCGCGCCCGCGCGTAGTAGCCGCAGCCTTCCCACGCCTTCAACACGTCCGCGAGCGGTGCCTTCGCCAGCGCGGAAAGCGTCGGAAACGCGCGCAGAAATCGCGTGAAGTACGGCTTCACCGTCTCGACCTGCGTCTGCTGCAGTAGAATCTCGCTGACCCAAATCCGGTACGGATCGCGTGACCGCCGCCACGGCATATCGCGGCGGTGTCGCTGAAACCAGCGGTCGAGTCGGAGAAGCGAAGATCGGGATATAGTCAATGGGCGGCGAGCGGATGAATCTCCGCCCGGTGTGCGGTCAAAGGACAACGAGTGTGATGGCGTGCAGATAGTATCGAATCAACGATCGAAGTCAATTCTTTTCCCCCATTCTGTAATTTAATTACCGTTCCTTATTCCAGATTAGCTAAAAAAGAACGGGAAGAGGAATTTCTCCCCCGAGATCAATCAATTTCGCATTGGAAAATACCGACCACCGACGAAGAAACACGCTATCACCAAAACTGCAAATACTGATTTCCACAGTAGTAAGTTGTAGTGATGATAGGGAATTAGCGCTGCCATTACTGCAAAGAAGGCGACCGCACGAAATCCGCCAGCATTTACCTCCGGGGAAAACCACTTTGTGATTCCCCATCGAGGATTTTTAGTTTGATATCTGGCGATTGCAATTGCAGCCGCGAACTGAGTCAGAAGCATGAGGAGTGTACCAATGATAATCTTCAAGGTTACCCCAACACATGTTGTATGACATGGTCAGCGCTGCAACAAGCAGAACCGATGAGAGCACCTTCGGGGCCTGCTAAGGATCCTCCTAATGCTCCCCGTGCATCGGCAGCCAATACATTCCATCCATTCGGCCAGTCAATGGTGGCGGTTGAAATGGCTACCTCTTGATCGCCGAGCAGGGACTGTGTCCCTGCCGGAATCTCCCCCCTTGTAGCAACACGATTCATCGTGTCTCTTGTTGGGGCCGATTCATCGTGCCCGCATCTGCCGCGGGACTTTCCACCCGTAGGGGCGGGTTAAGGTATTCCGCAACCCGCCCGTGTCTTTATTTTCTTGCGGTGTCGGCTGCTTGCAGCCGACCCGCGAGAATCTCGCTTTCGGCCTTTCAGCGTTTCAGTCTTTCAACTTTTGGATTAGTTCAGCGACGTCTCCCCGAGGTCCAGACGAAGCAGCAGCCGCACGGTTTCCGGCACCGGCTCGTGCGGCTCGGCCGGCTTGTCGTGCGGGCCGAGCATCCAGTACTGCACTTCCCCCGAACCGTCCAGCCAAATTCGCATAATCCGTCGGTTGGTTACCGCCAGTACGCTCCGCCCCGCGCGCGATTTCCGCATCCGCGCCCGCCTGAGCGCCAGCCCCATCGCCGCCGTTGCGAACAGCACGAACAGCACGAGTCCCGTCACCAACATCGCAAACGGCGACGCAAACATGAATGCCGCCCCGCCCACCAGCACGAATGGCGTCACCAGCATCAGGTTTTTGAGCATCACGTACTGCCGCGTCTGCTTGCGTGTGGGAAGCTGCGGCCATTCGGCCAGCGACGTCACGAACTCGCCGGGATGGAGATGCTCCTGCAGCAGCTCGAGCAGCTCCCCGGCGTCCTTGTGAACCGCCAGAAACTCCTTCGGCTTCAGTTCGCCGCTC
>JAQTRJ010000256.1 GCA_028711875.1 bacterium
GGGGTTTCGCCGCGCGATCTGAGCTGGCGATACACCTATCACTGGTGGTGCGCCAATGGTTACGTGGTTTACGTGCTGAATCCTTCCGGCTGCGTGGGCTACGGGCCGGAGTTTGCCGATAAACACTCGAACGACTGGGGGACGCTGGCCTCGCGGGATATTATCGAGGGCACACAAAAACTACTGCAAGAAAAGCCGTTTCTCGACCGGGATCACGGGGGAGCTTACGGCGGGAGCTACGGCGGATTTCTTACGCTCGATCTGGCCACCAAGACCGATCTCTTCGCCGCGCTGGCTTCGCTTTCGGGAATCAGCAACATCGCAAGCTACTTCGGCGGCGGAACGTGGGGATTCACCTACGGCGACATCGCGCTGCCGCGCAGTTTCCCGTGGAATCGGCGCGACGTGTTCGTGGACAAATCTCCGGTGTTTCACGCCGATCAGGTGAAGACTCCACTGCTGCTTTCGCACGGAGCCGCCGACGTGAACGTGCCGGTCGGCGAGTCCGATCAGATGTTCACGGCACTGAAGCTGCTCGGCAAGGATGTGGCTTACGTGCAGTTTGCGGGCGAGGATCACGGTTTTGCCAAGTTTGAGAATCGCGTGGCCGAGATGGAAATCCTTCGGGAGTGGTTCGATAAATACCTGAAAAATGAACCCGAAGCGTGGGATGCGCGTTGGAGGAAGTAGGTCTTACCGTCGCTTGCCTTCATAAATCTCGAAAAAACAACATAGAGAGCGGCCATTCCGGGTTGACATTGACGGAGCCGATGTGTATATTACCAGTCTAATAGTAGACTATAACTATCCAATTTTAATCCACAAGTAGAGCTTCAGTTGCAGAGCTGCGGCGGGAATCAAGAGGCCAACAAAAAGCCGGTTCGCGAAGTGCGGATCGGAAGCCTCAAGATCGGCGGCGCGCATCCGGTGGCGGTGCAGTCCATGACCACTACCGACACGCGCGACGCGGTGGCCACGCTCGAGCAGATTCACCGGCTGGAAGAGGCGGGCTGCGAGATCGTGCGGGTGGCCGTGCCGGATGATGAAGCGGCTCATGCTCTGCGCGAGATCAAAAAAGGCACGCGCATTCCGCTGGTTGCCGATATTCATTTTCATTACAAGCTCGCGCTCAAGGCGATTGACGCGGGCGTGGACAAGATTCGCATCAATCCCGGCAATCTCGGCGGGGAAGACCGCGCGCGGGTGGTGACGCGGGCGGCGCGCGACGCGGGAATTGCCATGCGGCTGGGAGTGAACTCCGGTTCGCTGGAAAAAGAGCTCATTGACAAGTACGGCGGACCGACGCCGCAAGGAATGGTGGAGTCCGCGCTCGGGCATTTGCGGTTTCTCGAAGATGAAGGCTTCACGAACATCGTGGTCTCGCTGAAAGCCTCGAACGTGCGGCGGATGATTGAAGCGTACACGCTCATGCGCGCGGCCTGCGACTATCCCTTGCATCTCGGCGTAACCGAAGCCGGGCCGCCCTCGACCGGGATCATCAAGAGCGCGATGGGCATCGGTTTTTTGTTGTTCTCCGGCATCGGCGAGACGCTCCGGGTTTCACTTACTGCCGATCCAGTGGAGGAAGTGCGGGTCGGCTGGGAGATTCTGAAGTCGCTCGGACTGCGCTCGCGCGGGCCGATGCTGGTCTCGTGCCCCTCGTGCGGGCGCTGCGAGGTGGACCTGATTGACCTCGCGACGCGCGTCGAGCAGGCGATTGCCGGAGTGAAGAAGCCTTTGCACATCGCGGTGATGGGCTGCGTGGTCAACGGCCCCGGCGAAGCGCGCGAGGCTGATCTCGCGGTGGTCGGCGGCAAAGGCAAGGGTCTGCTCATGCGCCGCGGCGAAATCGTGGCCACGCTCTCTGAAGAGCAGCTCATTCCGGCGCTCTTGGAGGAAGTGGAGAAGTTTGACGGGAAAGAATGCCGAAAATAAGAATTGGTACTGTTGGAATATAGTAATGGATATGTCAAGACACCTCAAGCTAAACCTACTTGAAAACGGTATTGACTCGCTTAAGGAAGGGATTCGCTATTTCCTAAGGGGTGCGCATGATCCAGGACGTTATAAGTTTGCAATTCTCCTTCTTTTTCATGGTGTGGAACTAATACTTAAGGAAAGACTTGCGAAAAATCATCGAATTCTGATTTATGCCAATCTGGACAGGCCAATTGGCGATAGCTCGAAGACAGTCACTTTCGATGGCCTACTAATCAGGCTTCAGAATTCTGGAGTATCGATTGAGAAAGACTTGCTAAGCGCTTTTTCCGATTTGGAGGAATTGCGTAATCGAGTGCAGCACTCTGTTGTCTCTTTGCGTGAGGACTTTGTTAGAGATGTAATCGGTAGAACATGCAAGCATCTAATTGAGTTCATGCAGAAGGAACTTGACGTAGAGCTTGATCAGCATCTCTCTGATACTGATTATAAAGTGCTCGTCGAGGCAATCGACTATTACGAAGAACGATTACGTATCGCGCTTGCTGAGATTAAGAAACTCACAACAAGAGTTTATAAAGATGATCCTGACTATGAAGTGCATTTCTGTCCAGAATGTGGTGAAGAATGCGTCGCCACCCGCGACATGGATCGAGATGAATTTGTCGAATGTCATTTCTGCCACGCGAGACACTTTGTTGCTTGCTGTCCAAGGTGCGGCCGAATCGAGTTAATGCATGATGTTCCCGATCCAGAAGATGGCCTTCTCTGTTCCGATTGTTGGGACGAGTTAATGTCAGAAGACTGATCGTTGCGAATCCCGCTATTGATTTTTGTATCGCTCAACCTCAGCAACCACAAGAGAGGATGACTCATATGCGTGCAGTACGCCAAACTATTAGTGGATTCTGTAATTTGGTGGAAAACGACTTCAGAGTTCCACGAAACCGAAAGCACATAACTGACAATTTCTTTCTGCGGATAGAGCACTCCCGTTCGCTCTATCGAGATTACAGGCGACTACTCCGGTTCTATAGGGTTGATGTGCTGAACAAACGGATTGGTAGATGGGTGAAGGAGCATTGGGGTCTGGACAACCTTAACGAGTGTGATCGTCCGAAATCAACACTGATAAAGACCTACACAATGCACGGTTGATAGCCGGGGATTTTCGGTGTACGGGTCGGCTGCAAGCAGACCGACACCGCGTGTATATTGTACCATCTGAGAAGACGAAATGTTCGCGGCGGCAGGTGTCTTCGGTCTTCACCTGCCCCGCGTTACGAACTTCGCCGGGCACGCGAAAGCGGAATACGCATGCCGCGGCGATAAGGAAGAAGGAACTTGATGCACGACCTTCACTACGAAATCTACATCGCCGGTACACCGGAAGCCGTGTGGAATGCGCTGACGAAGCCGGAAGGCGTGCGGCAACTCTACTACGGCAGCGTGATCGAGTCGGAGTTCCGCGTGGGCAGCGATATGGCCTACGTCGGGCCGGGGAGAAGCGGCGACAAAACCGTGCATATCTACGGCAAGATTCTCGAATTCGAGCCGAATAAAGTATTCAGTCATTCCTGCAAAGTGGGGGCGGCCTACGGCGAAGAACACGCGAATTTCGAATCGCGCATGACCTACCGACTTGAGCCGGTCGGCGGCACGACCAAACTCACCGTCGTACACGACCGCTGGCAGGAAGGCAATCCATCGTACGAAAACACCAAAGCCGGTTGGTGGATGATTCTCTCCAGCCTGAAATCACTGGTCGAGACCGGCAAACCGCTGGATTTCACCACCCAAACGCTCCTGTAGATAACCATCGCCGGGATCTGCGAATTAAGGTAACGACTATGCCGTGAGATTATTCCAAGCCGCCGCGCG
>JAQTRJ010000257.1 GCA_028711875.1 bacterium
CGCGCAGAACAGGGCTACCGCGCCGTCCAGAATGCGCAACGACCGCTCGACCTCGACGGTGAAATCCACATGGCCGGGCGTGTCAATGATATTGATCCGGTGCTCGCGCCAGTAGCAGGTCGTGGCGGCCGAGGTGATCGTAATCCCCCGCTCCTTCTCCTGCTCCATGAAATCCATGGTAGCGCTGCCTTCGTGCACTTCCCCCATCCGGTACAGACGGCCGGTGTAGAACAGGATGCGCTCGGTCGTCGTCGTTTTACCGGCATCAATATGCGCCATGATCCCGATGTTTCGGGTCATGGTCAAAGGCAATCTCGGCGCCGATTCCTTCGACGCCGAACTTGCCCGCTTGCCGGTTTGCACGTTCGGAACGCTCACCTGATCTTGTCCGTTCTTGTCTGTCGGATCATTCGGATGCTATCGTCGGAAAATTACCAACGAAAATGGGCAAAAGCCCGGTTGGCCTCGGCCATGCGATGGGTATCTTCGCGCTTCTTGACCGAAGACCCTTCGCCCTTCGCCGCTGCCATGAATTCGGAAGCCAGCTTCTGGGCCATGGTTTTCTCCCCGCGGCTACGCGAGTAAGAGATCAGCCAGCGAATGGCCAGAGCCCGACGACGCATGGATCGCACTTCCACCGGAACTTGATAGGTGGAACCACCCACGCGGCGGCTCTTTACCTCCACCAACGGAGCCACGTTCTTCAAGGCCTTCTGGAACACCTCCAGCGGGTCGGACTTGGCCTTTTCCTCGATGATTGCGAGGGCGCCGTAGATGGTGTTCTCGGCCACTGAGCGCTTGCCGCGCTTCAGGAGTCCGTTGATAAATGCCGCGACGTCCGCCGATCCGTACTTCGGATCCAGCGACTGCTCGCGCCGAAAAACTCGCTTCCTTCTCGACATACTTGGTTTCGACTTGGAACTGTGCGGTCGGCCGGTGGGAGACCGCGGGTATCAACTATCGGGTTTTGGCGGCGGATTTCCGCTTCGTACCGTATTTCGAGCGGCCCTTCTGCCGTCCTTCGACCCCGGCCGCATCGAGCTTGCCGCGAATAATATGGTAGCGGACTCCCGGCAAGTCTTTGACACGGCCGCCGCGGATCATCACGATGGAGTGTTCCTGCAGATTATGCCCCTCGCCGGGGATGTAGGCCGTAACCACAATGCCGTTGGTCAGCTTGACGCGGGCGACTTTGCGCAGCGCCGAATTGGGCTTCTTGGGCGTGGTCGTGTAAACACGTGTGCACACGCCGCGACGTTGCGGACAGCGGGCTAGGGCTGGAGCCGACGTCTTGTACTTCTTCGATTCCCGCCTCAGGCGGATCAGTTGTTGGACGGTGGGCAAGGAGACTTCCCGTTTTGGGTTAGACTTTCAAATTAAACAATTATGTGCGGCTTTGTCAAGCCTCACTGCAATCCCGTTAAGCCCCTCAATCAAATTCTCTCCACGCTTGCCCGAAATGTAATTGCCTATATAAACAATGCTTCACGGGCAAGAGCGGAATGACTACACTCCAGCATCTTCGTTTTTCGTCTCGGGGCTTCCCTCTCTTGGAAGAATCAGTTCGCTCGGATCGAGGGCTTCTTCCTCGATTCGGGGCATGGTAATCCGGAAATCCTTCGCCAGCTCCTCGGCTTCCTCCGCCGGACGTTCCACCCGCAGCTTCTGATAGCGCAGGAGGCCCGTACCCGCCGGGACCAGATGCCCCATGATCACGTTCTCCTTCAATCCCGATAGGATATCCACCTTCTTGGAGATCGCCGCGTCCGTGAGAACCCGGGTCGTTTCCTGGAAACTGGCCGCCGAGATGAAGCTCTCCGTGGATAAGCTGGCCTGTGTAATGCCGAGCAGAACCGGAGTTGAGGTCGCCGGGTGAGCCGGACGCGACTTCCCTTCCGTTCCGCCGGCAGCCCTGATCTTGCGGTTCTCGCGGTTGAACTCCAGCCTTTCCGCAAGGTGCCCGACCCGGAACGAAGTGTCGCCGGATTCCTCAACAACCACCTTGTTCAGCATCTTCTCGTTCGACCGGATAAACTTCAGACCGTCTACATGATCGCCTTCGAGGTAATCAGTGTCGCCGGGGTCCTCGATCCGCACCTTCTGCAGCATCTGCCGGACGATCACCTCAATGTGCTTGTCATTGATCCGCACACCCTGCGAGCGATAGACCTCCTGAATCTCCTTGACCAGATATTCCTGAACCTTCCAGGCTCCCTGAATGGCCAGAATATCCTGCGGCACGACCGAACCTTCCGTGATCTTTTCGCCGGCCGACACGCGGTCGTGATCGTGAACCAGAATGTGCTTGCCGTAGGGGACGGCGTACTTCCGTTCCACCTGACCGTCGTGCGAGGTCACCGTGATCATGCGCACGCCGCGCTTGAGACCGCCGAACCGCACCACGCCGTCAATCTCCGACACGATGGCCGGGTCTTTCGGACGGCGCGCTTCGAAAAGTTCCGTGACCCGCGGCAGACCGCCGGTTATGTCGCGCAGACTGCTCGACTTGCGCGGCATCTTGGCCAGCGGCTCGCCAATCTTGATCGTCTGACCGTCCTGCACCAAGAGGTGCGCGCCGATCGGTAGAATGTGATTGGCCAAGCGCTCGCTGCTGGCGTCCATGAGCACGATGTGCGGATTGAGCTTGCGGTCCTTCGATTCGACAATGACCTTGTGCTTCATGCCGGTGGTTTCATCCACCTGATGATGGAAGGTCTGTTCCTCCTTGATGTCCGCATAGTGGACGAAACCGCCGACCGACGCCAGAATCGAATCGGAGTAGGGATCCCACTCGAACAACAGGTCTCCCTCGCCCACGGATTGACCTTCGTCGGCGTAGACTTCGGCTCCGTAGGGCAGCTTGTAGCGGGCAACCTGCCGGTTATTTTCATCCAGAATCTTGATGAGACCCGAACGGCGAATGGAGATCTTCTTGCCGTCCTCACGCTGAATGAAGTCCGCGTTCTCGAAGACGACCTTGCCGCCTTTTTTGGCCGTGCGGCGCGATTCCGCCACGTCACGCGCCGCCGCGCCGCCGATGTGGAAGGTGCGCAGTGTCAGCTGAGTGCCCGGCTCGCCCACCGACTGGGCCGCCATGACTCCCACCGCCTCGCCGATGTCCGTAATGTCGCCGGTGGCCAGATTCGTTCCGTAACAGCGGGCACAAATGCCGCGCACCGATTCGCAGGTCAGCACGGAGCGAATCTTGATCCGGGTGACACCCGCACGGGCGATGATCTCCGCCTCCTTCTCCGCGACCAGCGTGTTGGCGTCAAGAATCTTATTGCCTGTGACCGGATCGAAAATCGGCTCTGAGAGCACGCGCCCCATGACCCGCTCGTGAAGCTGTTCGGTCACCTCTTCGCCTTCCTGAGCCTCCTCAAGGAAGATGCCGCGCAACGTGCCGCAATCCGGCTCGCGCACGATCACGTCCTGCGCCACGTCCACCAATCGGCGCGTCAGATAGCCGGCGTCGGCGGTTTTGAGCGCCGTATCGGCCAGACCCTTACGCGCGCCATGCGTGGAAATAAAGTATTCGAGAACGCTGAGCCCTTCCTTGAAGTTGGCGGTGATCGGACTTTCGATAATTTCGCCCTTCTGTCCGGTCATCGTCTTCTGCGGCTTAGCCATCAGACCGCGCATTCCTGCGAGCTGACGGATTTGCTCTTTCGAACCTCGCGCGCCCGAATCGGCCATCATGAAAATCGGATTGAAACCGTCCTTGCTGTCGCGCAATTTGGTAAACATGACCTCGGCCACGTCGGTACTGGCGTGCGTCCAGATGTCAATGATCTTGTTGTAGCGCTCGCCGTCG
>JAQTRJ010000012.1:0-6285 GCA_028711875.1 bacterium
CACGAGGTGAAGCAGGGCGACAGCCACCTGAAAGTCTGTCTCGAATTCCTCTCTGAGAAGGGCGTTACCGAAGACGAAGCCCTGAAGCTGATCGAGCAAACGGCGCTCACGGCCGAGCTGCTGCCCGGTTTCGAAGTCTGGAACTATTACAATGACGGCGTGTTCGGCACCTTCGTCACACAGGGAACGGCCAAACTCTCGCCCAACGCTCTGGCCCGCGCGACCAAGCGCCGGATTGACACTGAGCGGCAGAATCTGATTCAAGCCCGCAATCAGAAGGAGCAGGAAGTTCAGGACCTCGAGTCTCGGCGCGACGAACTGAGCGGCGAAATTCACCGTCTGGAAGGCGAGCGCGCGCAGATGATGGCGCAGATGGACGAGATGGCCGCCCGCAACGAAGGACTCGCCAAGGAACTCAACACCGTCACCTACGTCGTCAGCACCTTCCGCGATCTGGATCGTCAGGGAGTTATTGGCAAGCCCGCCGTCGGCAAGTGGGCGACGAAAGACATCAGCAAAATTCAGAATACCAGTTCGCTCGATCTGCGCAGTGAGCGGCAGATCACCTTCACGGCGGCGAGCCTCGGGCTGGGACGTATCTCCAAGATTCTGCTCTTCCCGCGCACGTTCGAGGACGGCAAGGACTATCGCATTGCCATCAGCGAGGATCGGCAGTCGGCCACCATCGTCTTTGATAAGACGGAGGTCTTCCGCCTGTCGCAGCTGGCCGTGGCGGTGGATTAGTCATTTCGCGGCGGCAGTCGCTTGCGCCTGTCCCGTATGCCGTGAATCTCGAACCGAAAACGGCCTTTTCGCGGTACGCGTCCCCCTAAATTTCCGCCGAGACATGCGTCCCCGCGTGCCCGGAATCTCCAACAAAAACGGCCTGCGATTTTTCGCAGGCCGTTTATTAAAAGGAATTCTGTTTCTATCTTGGCTTCTTGGTTTTTTGGCGTCTTGGCATTTTTCTCATCCGTCCGGCATCCCGCTCCGCTTTCGAATGAACTGCATGATCCGGTCCAGCGGTAAAGCGACCGCCCCGCGCCGCTCGCGCCAGATCAATGCAACGGCTAAAGCGAAAAAGAGCAGATTCGGCGCCCACATCGCCAGCCACGGAGCACTCTGTCCGCGGTCGGCCAAGTCTTCGCCTGCAATCAAGAATACCCAATAGACTAAAAAGAAAAAAATGCTGTAGCCGGCGGACACTCCCAGTCCCGCGCGTCGCACCCACTGTCCGAGCACCGCCCCCAGCAGCGCGAACACAATGCAGGCCGCCGGAATCGAAAACTTCTTGTGCAGCTCGACCTTGAGACCGTTGAGTTCCTTGCTGGCGCGGTCGGAGCTGTTTGCCGCCACGGTTTGAATTCGCGCGATCAACTCAGCCACGTTGATTTCCCGTTCGCTGCGCCAGTCCGATTCCGTGCGCCGGAGCGACATTTCGGGAGCGTACACCCGGAACACCGCGCGCGAAAAGCTGGTCGTCTGGAACTGCTCGGGAGTGCGCCGCGAGGCGCGGTCCACCTGTCCGTCGCGCAGCACGAACTCGAAACTCTCGGACGGTTCATCGTAGCGGAGGAATCCGTGATTGGCGGTGATCGTTGTGCCGTATTCGGGATCGCTTTCCTGATAGACCACCACATCGGTGAGTTCCTGCGTCTGCGAGTTTACGTCGCGGGCGATCAGCACGTTTCCCGGAATGTCGGTCAGAAATACGCCTGGCTCCAAGACCATGGTCGGTTTTTTGCGCCGGATGTCGGACTGCAGCTGCCGCGATCGGTGGTTCATCTGCGGCAGCAGCCGGTCGTTGAAACCGATTAGCGCCGCGGCCACGAGCACACCCATCAGCAAAGCCGGCAGCATCAGCCTCATCTGCCCGGCTCCTGTGGATTTCAGGGCGGTGATCTCCCCGTCCGCCGAGAGTCTTCCGTAAGCCGTCAAGCTTGCCACCAACACCGCCATCGGGACCGCCAGCGCGATCATCCAAGCTAAGTTCAAGAAAAAGAATTCGATAATCGTCCCGATTGGCAGCCCTTTGCCAGCAATCCGGCCCAGCATCTGAAATATCAAATTCATTACAAACAAGAAGATAATCAGGCTAAGGCTGAAAATGAATGGGGCGATGAACTCGCGAAAAATATAACGGAACAGAATCATATCGCTTCGGTTAGAGAAGAGGCGGCCATACGGGACGGGGGTGACTGCTACTAAAGATAGGGGAAAAATAGTTGATTTTCATCCCGAAGGTTCATATTTTTAAGGTTCGGGGCAGACATGCCTTCCGAGGGAGGACTAGACCTAACTGGTAAGGCAGCGGTCTTGAAAACCGCCGGGCCTAACGGCCCTTGGGAGTTCGAATCTCCCGTCCTCCGCATCATCAACAGATGAGGACTATGGAGGGCGATGAGGCAGCCCGGATGAATTGTCCCTCTCTTTTACCGCGGCCCTGAACGCAACCCGGGAAAACCGCATGAAGTTTCTGGTCAAGGTTCGGGTGAATAGAATGATGTTGATGGAATTCGGTTCGAAGCTGCAGGGCGGCGAACTGGACCGGAGCTGCATTCGCGGTGAAGCCTATTGTGTCAAGGGGGATCCCACGGTCGGCTACTCCATCTGGGAGGTGGAGAGCCGGGAGCAATTCGAGGAGAAATTTTCGCCGTGGCGGCGTTACTATTCGGATGTTGAAATGATCGAAGTCGTTTCACCAACCGAGGCGGTGGCTCTCATTCTTGCCGGGCATTAACGGAGAATGAGACGGCTGAACGAAAAAGGGTGCTTCGTTTTGGCTTTTTGATTTCTGTTTCAGCTTTTATTTGGAGATGTTGCCGGGTGGCTGATGGCGGTGTGATATTGAGCCGTCATCGAAATTGAGACTGTGCGGGGTTCGAATCCCCGTTCGCTTGCCCAAACCGGCCTGCCGATTGCGGCCGGTGTTTAATCCCTTGCGAATAGTCCGCTTGAACGTGCGGGCTTTCGGAGGATGAGGTTCAACGATGAATACCGATGTGGCTTCCGCAAATGCCATTCTTGCGGAGGTTCGCGATGTCAGCCATTCTCATTGCCGGTTGTGCGGGTCTTCCAGTGAGCATGGACTGAAACTGAAGTTCTTTGCAGTGGAAAACGGGGACGTGGTGGCCGAGTTCGGATGCGCGTCCGATTTTCAGGGTTATCCGGGCATCGTTCACGGCGGCGTGTTGGCGGCGATGATTGACAGCGCGATGAGCAACTGTCTGTTTGTCGAGCGGATCAATGCCGTGACCGCGGAATTCACCATCCGTTATCATCGGCCGGTGTATGTGCATCGCCCCGCGATCGTCCGCGCGCGACTTGACAAATCCTCGTCCCGGCTGCACCTGCTCTCCGGTGAAATCTGGCAGGATGACCGGATCGTGGCTTCAGCCAAGTCCAAGTTCATGACTCTACCCGACGTCGCCGTCGAAGAGGTCTGAGTCCGGGATATTAGTTTGATTTCTGTTTTCTGATTTCGGCTTTCTGCTTTTCTTTGGAGAGGTGGCCGAGTGGCTGAAGGCGGCGGTTTGCTAAACCGTTGTAGAGGCTAAAACCTTTACCGGGGGTTCGAATCCCCCCCTCTCCGCAAAGTGCGAAATGATCTGTTGTGCCGGCGATCCCGAATCTTCAAAACACATTCCCGCATCGGTTCATGAAGGATATATCGAAATTCGGTCAATACTGCGCTCTCGCGGCAACCATCGCGACGGCCGGCTATGACGTCGTGCAGCTCATGCAGGTGGCCGGATTACTTAAATATCCCGCTGATGCGATCGTTATTTATGGATTTTCTCTCCTGATTCCCGTGCCGTTTATCCTGGCCGTGCTCGCGCTTCACTATTCGGCGCCTCAGGAAAAGAAAATCTGGACTCACGCCGCGCTGCTCTTCTCCGTCGTCTATGCCACGTATGTCTTGCTGAATTACGTCGTCCAATTGACGACGGTGATTCCCATGTCGCTGCAAGGCAGAGGGGAAGAGATACGCGTGCTTGATCAAACGCCGCATTCACTCTTCTGGGACGTGGATGCCTTAGGCTATATTTTCCTGGCGCTCGCGACGCTCTTTGCCTCGTTCCGCTTTTCCGGGCGGGGATTGGAGGGATGGGTCAAGGGATTCTTTCTGGCCAATGCGCTGGTCACTCCGTTGATCTGTATTGTCTACTTCTATCCCACGTTTTCCTATACGCTGCTCCTTCTCTTCGGCACGCCGTGGATCATCACGGCCACCGGCTCCATGCTGATGCTGGTGCTTTTCTTTCGGCGCAGAAGAGCTTTAGCGTAGTTTCTTTCTGTCGCTGACGAAGAACCTAAGACGATTCCTCGATCGGTTTGAATTTTATCACGGAATTAATGTGATACCCGGCCCCTAAGCAGGCATGGCTTAGGGGTTCCCTATGACACGGACATGACCAAACCGGAATCCGAAGCCGATATTCAGGCGCGCAGGCGATCCGTTCTCGGACTCATCCTGTCCGGGATTGGAATCGTGCTCGCGATCCTCTGGGGTCTGTGGGCGATGCTGCACAACCAGACTGGTGTGCTCATCGTCACTTCGCGGCCGTCCGGCGCGGAAGTGATTCTTAATTTTCGCCCGACCAATCTGGTCACCTCCGCCTTCCTCTCTGATCTTCCCGCCGATTCCTTCATCGTCAGCCTGCGGCTCGACGGCTACCGTCCCATTCCACCATCGCAGGGAATCAGCGTCCAACCCAACGAAACCACGCGCGTGACGTTTTTGCTCTCACCGACCGTTCGCGGCGATTCGCGGCCGTACCCCGTCGTTCAGGGCAAGCCGCACGATTGGCAATGACGAACGCTCCGCGTCACCTCCGTTCCCGATAGCGCTGCGCTCGTCGTGGATGACCAGGAGCTGGGTGTGCGCACGCCGGTGACGGTGGTTCTCGAAGCGGGCTTGCATCACCTGCAGGCGCGCTGGCCGGACGGGCGCCGCGCGTATAAGAATATCCGCATTGATCCCTCGGAATCTCAATCCGACGTTATTCTGCGGCCCGTGACCTACGAGAAATTCACTCGGCCGCCGCAGGAGACTGAACAATGAAGCGGGAGCTTCTGCGCATCGAGCCGGTCAGCGCCACGCGGGTCGGCTTCTTTGTTGGTTTGGCCGCCGGAGTGGTGTTCTGGATTCTGGAATTGCTGCTCATGAAGCTGCTGTCCGGAGCCGGCGGCGAGGCGATGCTCCCGCCGGGCGGAAAAGATCTTCTGGGACTCGGCGCGGTTGGCGTGATGGGAATGGCCGTGATTTCCAGTCTGCTGTTCTCGCTCCTCTTCGCCGTGTTCGGCGGTCTGCTCGCCGTCTTCTACAATCTGGCCGCCCGCTTCTTCGGGGGGTTCGAAATCTGTGTCAGCGATGCCGAAGCCGAACCCGCGCCTCCGACCCACACGACCGACAATCCCGACGATAATTCCTATGACTGACATTCGTGTTCGCTTTGCGCCCAGCCCCACCGGCTATCTTCACGTCGGGGGCGCGCGCACGGCGATCTTCAACTATCTCTTTGCGCGCGCCGCAGGCGGAAAATTTGTGCTGCGCATCGAGGACACCGATCCCGTGCGGTCCCGCGGCGAACTCGCGCAGGTCATTCTCGACGGATTGCGCTGGCTCGGCATCGAGTCCGATGAGCCGGTGGTTTATCAATCCGATCATCAGGCTCGGTTCACCGAAGTCGCGCAGGAGCTGATTCGCCGCGGCCGCGCCTATCACGATTTTACGACTCCCGATGAGCTGGAACGGCTGCGAAAGGAATCGCAGGCGCGCCGCGAACCGATGTTCCGTTTCAAGGCGGATGCCGAGCGGGCGCGCGCCGAGGCGCCCGCGCGGATCGCGCGCGGCGAACCCTATGCCGTACGGTTTTCCGCCTCGGGAGACAACGTGCCGTGGGACGATCTGGTGCACGGTCCGATCGAGTTTCACGGCGATGAAATCGAGGATTTCGTGCTCCTCCGCAGCGACGGAACGCCCACCTATCATCTTTCCGTCGTCTGCGACGATCACGACATGGGAATCACCCATGTGCTGCGCGGCGACGATCACGTGTCCAATACGCCCAAGCAGATTCTGCTCTATCGCGCGATGGAGTGGCCGCCGCCGCGCTTCGGTCACGTTCCCCTGATTCTCGGCCCCGACAAGCAACGACTCTCCAAGCGCACCGGCGCGACCTCGGTGGGGGAATTCCAGACGCTGGGATTTTTGCCGCAGGCGCTGTTCAATTTCCTGACGCTGCTCGGCTGGTCGCCCGGCGCCGGCGACCGCGAGCTGTT